>NZ_JBAWUK010000018.1:52277-81521 GCF_037079935.1 Stenotrophomonas maltophilia group sp. Smal12
GGCCGCGGGTCTTGTTTTTATTTGGGGGGGGTGTGTTTTAATATTAAAAGGGGGGGGGTGGCGGAAATTATGGCCCGGGGGGGGGTTTGGGGGTGGGGCCCGTGGCAGTCACGCCCTTTTTTCGGTGTTTGTGGGGGGGGGCGGCCTACGCTGGCGCCACGGGGCCGGCCGGCCCCCCGCCCCACCTCGCTCGACAATCCCCTGCGCCGGCGCGGAGGCAATGGAAAGCAAGAGCAGAAGCAAAGCGCCGGGCAGTGCCCGGCGCTTTGCTTTTCAAGCTTTTCAAACGCAATCCCTCTGGTGGATTGCTGGCCGTCTCGCGGAAATTGTTCAGAGCGGGGGGCTTGCGCTGGCCAGGACCGTCCACGGCATGGATGCCGTGGCCGAGCCTACAGGGACGTACTTGCGGCGTGTCCTGGCCAGCGCAAGCCCCCCGCTCTATCCGATATCAATCAAGACGCCACAAACCGCCAACGCATTTCATTCCGGCGCCAGCTGGTCCATCCGTATCCGGTTGGCAAACAGCGAAAACGCCAGCATGCCGGCCAGGCCGTTCGCCCGGCTCACCCAGTGCGGCAGCCAGCGCGGTGGCTTCAATACCCCCGCCTCGAACAGCGGCGCGAACGCGATCGCATCGGTCAAGCTCATCTTGCCGGCGAACAACCAGCGGCAGACCTGCAGGCGGTCCTCGGCCAGCATGTGGCGGAAGAAGGTGTGCACCGACACCAGGCCGCGCAGGTACACCGTGTCCTTGGTGAAGGCCAGGCCGCCACTCGGCGGCACGCCGCGGAACACGCGCTGCGCCGAGGCGAAACTCTCTTCCGCGTTCTGTCCCGCGTCGCAGAAGTAGCGGAACACCTCGATGAAGTCGGCGCCTTCGCGTGCCATGGCAATCGCTTCGGTACGCAGGCTGATGCGCTTGAGGCGCTCGATGTCGATGCTGCCGGTGATCTGCTCGGCAAACGTCGCCAGCCCTTCCTGGGTGGCCGTCACCCGCGGCGACGACAACGCCAGGCTGGGCAACACCGGTTGTTCGCGGCCGTTCAATGCGGTCAGCGAATGCACCAGCGCTTCGTGGTGGAACAGCTGCGCGCGGTCGTAGGCGCTGAAGCGGGCACTGGTGCGCAGTCGAATACGGGTCGGGCCGGCAGCCGCCTTGGACACCAGCTCCGGATCCAGCTGTACCTGGATGATGCGCGATTCGAAGAACGCATCCAGGTCGTTCTGCAACTGCAGTTGCAGGGCGATGGCCGAGACCGGTACCTGCTCTTCCGGTGCCAGCAGTTCGTGGTCCAGTTCTGCGGCAATCTGGATGAAGTGGCGTGCCGCGTCGCGCGTGCTCGGGCCATTGCCTGGCAACGGCTGCTCGGGCGCGCCGAACAGCTGCACCGAACAGGTATCGACGGCGGCAGTGCCCAGCCCCTCAAGCAGCTGCGCGGCCAGGTCCCAGCTCTGTGCCGACTGCCGCACGTAGTGGCCCAGCGGATGGCTGTCATCGCAGTCAGCGGCGATCACAGCCAGCGCGCGACGTTCTTCGCTGAAGTCCAGCCGTGGGTAATCCACCTTCGGCAGCACCGGCTGGCCACGTGCCACGCTGTCCAGGAACGGTGCCTGCAACGTGGCCGGCCAGCTGGTCAGCCCCAGCAGGCGGATGCCTCCCACGGCCTCGACCAGGCGCGCATCGAGCGCTGCATGGTGGGCCACCTCACGGTCCAGCGTCGCGGTCGGTTCCATGCGCGGACTATAGCGCCCTGCCGTGCCCGGCGCAGTGCGCCGCCGCCCGAGCATTGGCTCGGGCGCTACAAGGTGTCCCGGGATACAACCGTTGTAGAGCCGAGCCCACGCTCGGCTGCACTGTCAGCGCCGGCGTGGCTTTCCGGCCGGGCGGAACTGCTGGCCTTTGCCCTTCTTGCCGCCACGTTCCTGCGCGGTCTCGGCCTGGCGCACCGCCAGCTTGGCGGCAGCGGCAGCCACTTCTTCCTTCAGCTTGAAATAGTTCAGCAGCCGGCTCTCTTCGATCTCGCCAGCGTCGATCGCTGCACGAACAGCGCAGCCCGGTTCCTGCTGATGCTTGCAGTCGTTGAAACGGCACTGCGTGGCCAGCGCTTCGATATCGGCGAAGCCACCTTCGGACAGCGTTTCTTCGCCGGTCGGTTTCAGCTCGCGCATGCCGGGGGTGTCGATCAGGCAGGCGCCGGTCGGAAGCGGCATCAACGCGCGATGGGTGGTGGTGTGGCGGCCGCGCGAATCGTTGGCACGCACCGCGTTGGTCTTCATCCGCTGCTCGCCGAGCAGGGTGTTGGTCAGCGTGGATTTGCCGGCACCGGAGGAGCCCACCAGCACCACCGTGCGGCCCGGGCCCAGCCACGGTTGCAGCACCGCCACACTGTCGGCATCCAGGCCGTTGATCGCATGCAACGCGATGCCCTGCATCTCCAGTTCTTCCAGCACCGCCAGCGCATCCTCGCTGTACTCGGTCTGGTCGGCCTTGGTCAGCACCACCACCGGTTCGGCGCCGCCACCGCCGACCAGCAGCAGGTAGCGCTCGATGCGGCGCGGATTGAAGTCGGCATCCAGGCCACAAACGATGAACACCGTATCGATGTTCGCTGCGATCACCTGCTGGTGGTAGTGCTCGCCCGCCGCGCCACGCTTGATCGCGGTGCGACGCGGCAGAAGCGCAACGATGCGGATGCCGTCCAGCAGCACCCAGTCGCCCACTGCAGGCCGCTCGTGGCTGGGGAAGCGCGGGCGCTGCCATTCCGGCAGTGACTCCGCTTTGATCGCCGCATCCGGGCCATCGGCCACCACGTAATGGGTCCGGTGCTGCTCGATCACCCGCGCCGGGCGGGCCTGCGGGTGCGCGGCCATCATGGCCTGCCAGTCGGCCTGCTGCGCCGGGCCCGGCCAGGGCCAGCCGATGGTCTGCAGGGCGATGAAATCGGGGGTCTGGGTCATCGCCGCCATTCTACCTGTGACGGCCCCCGGCCAGCCCAGCAATGGCAGGCGCGGAGCCGTTGCCATGCACTGCAGCAATTCCGGTAGGATGGAATCCCCATGCCTTTTGACGGCCCAGCCCCCATGTCCACCCTTTCGCCCAAGCCCCTGGCCATCCGCGAGCGCCTTTCCGAAGTGCGCTACGAAATCCGCGGAGAACTGGCCCGGCGAGCGCGGGAGCTGGAGGCGCAGGGCCGCAAGCTGATCAAGCTCAACATCGGCAACCCGGGCAACTTCGGTTTCCGCGCACCCGAGCATCTGCAGCGCGCAATCGCCGACGACATGGGCCGCACCGACCCGTACACCCACCAGCAGGGCCTGCCGGTGGCGCGTGAAGCCATCGCCGATTACTACGCCCGCCGCGGCGCACCGGATGCACACCCGGACCGCGTGTTCGTCGGCAACGGTGTCAGCGAGCTGATCGATCTGTCGCTGCGCGCACTGCTCAATCCGGGCGATGAGGTGCTGGTGCCGTCGCCGGACTACCCACTGTGGTCGGCCTCCACCATCCTCAACGATGGCCGACCGGTGTACTACCGCTGCGCCGCCGAGAACGGCTTCCAGCCGGACCCGAGCGAGATCGAGACGCTGGTGTCCTCGCGCACCCGCGCCATCGTGCTGATCAACCCGAACAACCCCAGCGGCGCCAGCTACCCGCGCGAACTGCTGGAGCGCGTGGTCGAGATCGCACGCCGCCACAACCTGCTGCTGCTGGTCGATGAGATCTACGACCAGATCCTGTACGACGATGCGGTGTTCCAACCGGTCGCGCCGCTGGCCGGCGACCATCCGTGCCTGACCTTCAGCGGCCTGAGCAAGGTGCACCGTGCCTGCGGCTGGCGCGTGGGCTGGGCCCATCTCAGCGGCGACGACGCGCGCCTGGGCGACTTCCGCGCCGCGCTGGACCTGCTGGGCGCGCTGCGCCTGTGCGCCAACGTGCCGGGCCAGTACGCCATCGAGGCCGCAGTGAACGGCCCGGACACCATCTCCGAACTGTGCACCCCGGGTGGCCGCCTGTATGAAACCCGCCGTGCGGTGATCGACGCCTGCGAAGCCAGCGAGCACCTGTCGCTGGTCGCGCCAGCCGGTGCGCTGTATGCGTTCCCGGCCGTGGTCGGTGCCGCTGCCAAGAGCTTTGACGACCACACCTTCGCGCTGGACCTGATGAACAACGAAGGCGTGCTGGTGGTACCGGGTTCCAGCTTCAACGTGCCCTACCGCCACCATTTCCGCGTGACCCTGTTGCCGGAAGCCTCGGTGATGCGCGATGTGTTCGCCCGCATCGACCGCGTGCTGGCCCGGCGTGCCGAGGACGCGACCAAGGTCGTGCCGCTGAAGCCGCGCCGTTCGGTGGCCTGAGCGGTGGCGCTGTCCTACCTGGCGCTGGGCGACTCGTACACCGTCGGAGAAGCCGTTGCCGTCGAAGGCCGCTGGCCGCACCAGCTGGCCGCCGCCCTGCGTGCGCAGGATGTGGCGCTGGCCGACCCGCAGACCATCGCCACCACCGGCTGGACCACCGACGAGCTGGACGCCGGCATCGATGCGGCTGCACCCCAGGGCCCGTTCGATTTCGTCAGCCTGCTGATCGGCGTCAACAACCAGTACCGCGGCCGGCCGCTGGACGAGTACCGCGTACAGTTCCAGGCCCTGCTGCAGCGGGCGATCGGCTTTGCCGGGGGCCGCCCCGGGCGCGTGCTGGTGCTGTCCTTCCCCGACTGGGGCGCGACGCCGTTCGGTGCCGGCAGCGGCCGCGACCTGGCCACCATCGAGATCGAGACCGACGAGTTCAACGCAGCTGCCGAGGTGATCAGCACCCAGCAGGGCGTGGCCTTCGTCGACATCACCGACATCAGCCGTGACCAGGGCGGCAACCCGGCAATGATCGCCGAAGACGGCCTGCACCCGTCGGCGCGGATGTACGCATTGTGGAGCGCGCGCGCGCTGCCGGTCGCCGCACGCCTGCTCGGTGGAACGGACTGATACGATGGATGGTAAGCCACGGAACGGCCCGCCCCTGCCCTGCACACCGCTGACCGCCCCGCAGGCCCGCGCGATCGCCGAAGCGTTCCGCCCGGCACGGGCCTGGGGCAGCCGTCGCGACTACTACTACACCCGCGGCAAGCTCGGCAGCGACCCTCTGTATGACGGCGTGCTGCAGCATCTGCGCGACGACGGGCAGCCGGTGCTGGACCTGGGCTGCGGGTTGGGGCTGTTCGCCCATGTGCTGCGCCAGCGCGGCGGCACCCACCCCTACCTCGGCGTGGACGTGGATGCCAGCAAGATCACCCGTGCCCAGCGTGCCGCCACCGGCCTGCACGCTGTGCGCTTCGACTGCCTGGACGTTCAGGCGCCACTGTCGGCGCAGCCCGGACACGTCCTGTTGCTGGATGTGTTGCAGTACCTGGACGCGGGCCCACAACTGGCACTGCTGCGTGCGGCCAGCGCGCGGGTGGCCGCCGGTGGCCGCCTGCTGCTGCGCACGCCACTGGCCACCGGCGATGGTCGCGACCGCACCACGCGGGTGGCGGACCGGTTGGCCTGGCTGGTCGGCTGGATGGGCACGCGGCCGCGCCACTACCCCGACCCGCACGTGCTGCAAGCGACACTGGCCGAGGCCGGATTGCAGGTGACGGCGCCGCGTCCCCTGCATGGGCGCACGCCATTCAACAGCTGGTTGCTGGTGGCCCAACGCCCCGCGCTGTAGAGCTGCGCTGCGACGTTTTTCCGGTGCTGCGCACCGCCGCCCGAGCATCGGCTCGGGCGCTACAGTAGCGCCCCCTTGTAGAGCCGAGCCCATGCCCGGCTGCTCTACATTACCAGGGCCGGCGTTACGGGACCGGCAGCCGCGCTTTCAGCCCGCGCTCGTCCAGTGCCTTCAGCACGCCCTCAATGATCGCCAGGTTGTGGCCGTGGGCGGCCCCCTCATGCAGCAGCACGATGGCCCCCGGTCGCAGATCCGGCAGCAGGCGGTCGAGCACCCCCTGCGCCGTGCAACCGATGCCGTCGAAGCCGCGCGCGCTCCAGCCGACCCGGACCAGGCCCAGCCGCTGCAGCACCGGCGCCACGAACGGATTGGTCATGCCCACCACCGAGCGGTACCAGCGCACCGGGCGACCGCTTACCGCCTGCAGCGCGTGCTGGCAGCCCTCGATCTCGGCGCGCATCGCCGCCGGGCCCAGCCGCCAGAAGCGCGCCTGCGGATGGCTGTGGCTGTGGTTGCCCAGGTCGTGGCCGCGGCGCAGGATCTCCTGCACCAGTTCCGGCTGCGCCAGCGCGCGCTCGCCCACCAGGAAAAAGGTGGCATGGGCCTGGTGGCGGTCCAGCAGGTCGAGCACGGCACGGGTTTCCGGGCCAGGACCGTCATCAATGGTCAACCAGACGCTGTTGCCGGCATCCGGCAACCGGCTCAGCACCGGCGCATAGAAGCGACTGTTGGGCAGGAACACCGGCACCAAAAACAGTGCGTGGCTGGCCACCATCAGCGGCCCCCCCCAGTGCCAGCCCGCCAGGGCCCAGACCAGGATCACCAGCAGCTGCGACGCCACCAGCCAGGGCAGCCAGCGCCAGGGCCGGGTCGGAATGCGATGCAATGTTCCTGCGTTGCTCATCCCCCATGATGCCATGAGGGGTAGAATCGATGGTTCGAATTCCCGGAACCCCGACGTCCATGTCCCTCGATCCCGCCCTGCGTTCGCGCATCGAATCCATCCTCAACGCCAACCGCGTCGTGCTGTTCATGAAGGGCCAGCCGTCGATGCCGCAGTGCGGTTTCTCGGCCAAGGCCGTGGGCGCCCTGCAGGACCTGGGTGTCGAGTTCGCCCACGTCAACGTGCTGGCCGACCAGGAAATCCGTGAAGGCATCAAGGCCTATGGCGACTGGCCGACCATCCCGCAGCTGTACATCGACGGCGAACTGGTCGGCGGCAGCGACATCGTGCTGCAGATGGCCGCCAGCGGCGAGCTGAGCAGCGTGCTGGGCCTGGCTGCGCCGGACCGTACCCCGCCGAGCATCACCGTCACCCCGGCCGCCGTGGAAATGCTCAAGGGCGCGCTGGCCGATGCCCCGGGCGCGGCCCTTCAGCTGTCCATCGACGCCGGTTTCCAGCCGAACTTCCAGCTGGCCCCGCACGACGAAGGCGCGATCGCTGCCGAGTCCAATGGCCTGCGCGTGCAGTTCGACCTGGCCAGTGCCCGTCGCGCCAACGGCATCACCATCGACTGGGTGGACGACATCCGCGGCAAGGGCCTGGCCATCGACAACCCGAATGCGCCCAAGCCGGTGCAGGAAATCAGCGTGCGCGATGCCGACGACCTGGTGCGTGCCGGCAACATCACCCTGGTCGACGTGCGCCCCGCCGACGAACGTGAGATCGCCGCCGTCGGCGTGCCGTTCAAGACCTTCGACGGCAACGGCCGTGCCGCGCTGGAAGCCCTGCCGAAGGACACTGCACTGGCCTTCATGTGCCACCACGGTGGCCGCAGCGCACAGGCCGCCGAGCAGTTCCGCGCCCTGGGTTTCACCAAGGTGTTCAACGTGACCGGCGGCATCAACGCCTGGTCGGAAGACGTCGACAACGGCGTGCCGAAGTACTGATTGACGGCGCGGGGTCAGCGCCCTTTCCTGCGGAAAGCGGATCTGGCCCCCGAAAAAAGGGGACGGAGGGGATTAAGTCGTTTATGCCACAAACGACTTAATCCCCTCCGTCCCCTTTTTTCAGCCGGCGAAACCGCCTTCGGCCAGGTAGTCCAGTTCCTCCGGCGAGGGAATGCGCCCCAGCACGGCGTTGCGGTGCGGGAAACGGCCGAAGCGGCGGATGATGTCGCGGTGCAGCTCGGCGTACTGCAGGTATTCCTTGTCGCCCAGCACATCGAACATCGCCACCGAACGATCCTGGTCCAACGGGTCCTCGGAGTGCTCGAACGGCAGGTAGATGAAGGCGCGCAGCTTCGGCACCAGCTGCAGGTCCAGGCCTTCCTCGATGGCGCGCATGGCGTAGTGCCGGGCCAGGCCATCGGTGGCATAGGAATGGGCAGTACCGCGGAAGCAGTTGCGCGGGAACTGGTCCAGCAGCAGCATCAGCGCCAGTGCGCCCTCGGCACTGCCCAGCCAGTGTTCACGCCCACGCGAAGCGGCGGCGAAATGCTCATCCAGGAACAACTGGCGGAACTGCGCGTCGAACGCATCGTCGCGGGCGAACCACTTCGCAGGGCCCGCTTCTTTCCAGAAATCCACCACTTGCGCGGCAACGTCCATCACCTACTCCCCAGGGCCGGCGCGCCGCGCCAGGCCATCATCATCATTCATCGAAGCGCAGGTGGCGGACCGACTTGCCGTTGCGCCGGATAAGCTTAAGCGCCTCGATACCGATCTGGATATGGTTTTCCACGAACTGGGAGCTGACCTTGGCATCGGAAGCCTCGGTCTTGACCCCGTCGGGGATCATCGGCTGGTCCGAGACCAGCAGCAGCGCGCCACTGGGAATGTGGTTGGCGAAACCGGCCGCGAACACCGTGGCGGTTTCCATGTCGATGGCCATGCAGCGCATCGCCCGCAGCCGCTCCTTGAAGGCCTCGTCGTGCTCCCAGACCCGGCGGTTGGTGGTGTAGACGGTGCCGGTCCAGTAGTCGTGGCCGAGGTCGCGGATCATGGTCGAGACTGCACGCTGCAGCGCAAACGCCGGCAAGGCTGGCACTTCCGGCGGCAGGTAGTCGCCCGACGTACCTTCGCCGCGGATCGCCGCGATCGGCAGCACCAGGTCACCCAGCTGGTTCTTGCGCTTGAGGCCACCGCACTTGCCCAGGAACAGTACCGCCTTGGGCATCACTGCCGACAGCAGGTCCATGATGATCGCGGCATTGGGGCTGCCCATGCCGAAGTTGATCATGGTGATGCCGTCGATGGTGGCACTGGCCATCGGCCGGTCCAGGCCGATGATGGGCGCACCGGTCAGCTCGGAAAAGGTGTGCAGGTAGCCGCCGAAGTTGGTCAGCAGGATGTGCTGGCCGAACTGGTCCAGCGGCACGCCGGTGTAGCGCGGCAGCCAGTTGTCGACGATTTCCTGCTTGCTCTTCATGGGCGGTCCGGTACGGCGTGGGGGCCGCCATTGTAGGCGTGCACGGGCCAACCCACACCTGGGCCGGCAACGAAGAAGGGCGGCCCTGCGGCCGCCCTCCTGGTTTCCCTGCGGTCACCGGCGGCTTAGAAGCGCACCGACCAGCGCAGGTTGGCACTGTGGTCACGGCTTTCGTCGCCATACTGGCCGCTATAGCCCAGCTCCAGCTGCTGGCGTGCGGTCAACCATGCCGACAGCCCCAGTTCGGCCACCACCGTCCTGTCAGCCATCGGGGCACCGCTGACCACGAAGCTGTCGCTGCCGGTGGCAAAGGCGAAGCGGGCCGCCGGGTCGCGATCCCCGCTGGCATGGCGGTACCCGACGCCACCGCGCAGGTGCAGCCAGCTGTCCTGCTGGAACGAAGCCTTCAGGCCCTTGTCAAAACGCAGGCCGGCCGTGGCCACGGTGGTACGCAGATCGTCCACCTCACCCTGCAGTGCAGCCGCACCGCCGCGCTCGTTGACGCGCTTCATGTCCACTTCCACACGTGCGAGCTGCAGGTAAGGTTCCAGCCCCGCCTCGCGGCCGCCGAAGCGATAGCTTGCCTCGACGAACGCCTGGCGGGTGCGGCCGTCATAGCGTGCCGCCAGCGTATCGCTGTAACCGGAGAAGGCCAGCTCACGGGTGCTCTTCACCTCATGCTCGCTCCAGGCCAGGCCACCCCGCAGGCCGAAGGCGCCCCAGTCGTGACTGGCATAGGCCCCCAGGTGCGTATTGTCGACCTTGGCACGCGCACGGCGTCCTTCCTGCTGCTTGGCATCGGTACGGCCGGTACCGGCCAGCATGCCCACCTGCCAGCCGTTGATCTCGCGGTCCACGCCTGCCAGCAGGCCGCTGCTGTTGGCTTCGGTGCGTGCGGTGTTGCCATTGCCGTCCAGCGTGGTGCTGCCACCGATGGCCTGTACCCAGACCCCCGCGGCGGCGGCGTCGTCTGCTCCCGGCGCGCGTACACCGACGCGGCGCGACAGTGCGGCATCACGCACGTAGCGGCTGCCCTCGACCAGGGCCATCGCGGTGGCCGCATGCAGCTCGCCGCTGAGGCCGTCCAGTGCAGCGCCTACCTGTTGAGGGAACAGCAGGGTCAGTGGGCGCGGCAGGCCCTGGTTGACCGCCAGCCGGTCGGCCACAGTGGCCACCGCGCGCTGGTTGTCGGTACTGGCGGCACTGGCGAGCGGATTGCCACGGGTGACTTCAATGCGCGCGCCACCGGTGCCATAGGACAGCCCGAATTTCAGGAACGGCGAGAACGCACTGAAGTCGGTGGTGGCGAACTGGCCACGGATTCCGCCGTCGGCACGGATGAAGTTGAACTGCTCACCCAGGTAATAGGTGCCCGCTTCCGGCAGGGCGATCAGGGTGCCGCCCAGGGTGGCGGTACCGGTGACGCGCAACTGGTCACTGTGCCCGCCCGGGGCCAGCTCGGCCTGGTACACACCGGTGGCGGTCTGCACGTAGTCGCCGTTGATGGTCAGCGTGCCGATCGAGTTGCCCGGTGCAACGATACCGGCCACGGTGGTATCGCCCAGCTGGCCGATGCCCTTCAGTGTGCCGTTGCGGCCAACGAGGGTGTGACCACCGGTCTGCGTGCCGTTGAACGACAGCACGCCACCGTTGACGGTCAGGTCGGAGCCTGCGAGTAACCCGCCTGCATTCACACGGCTGTTGCCCAGGTTGGTCAACGCGCTGTTTTCCAGCCTTCCGTTCAATTCGAACGTCCCCTGCGCGGCCACCGAGGTCTGGGCGCCGCGCTGCACGCCGTCGAAGATGACCACGCCACCGTTGACGTTCAGGTCGGAGCCATCCAGCACACCGCGTGCGTTGATGTGGCTGGAGCCCCCCTGGCTGTTCAGCGCAGTGTTCTTCAACGTGCCATTGAGCAGGAAGCTGCCGCCGGCCACGTCCACCGCTCCGGTGAGCGTATTGACACCATCCAGTTCGAGCACGCCCTCGCGCACCAGCGCACCGTTGAAGCTGTTGTCGCCGCTCAAGCGCAGCCAGCCGATGCCGCTCTTGGTCAGCTTGCCGGGGCCGCCGATGTCGTTGGTCCAGTTGTCCCAGGCATCGCCTTCCCACACTTTCAGGCCACCGGCACGCTGGTTCATCACCACGTCGGTGTCGACGCGCAGCGAACCGTAACCCTCGATGGCCTTGGCCAGGTTCAACAGGCCCCAACCGTAGATGTCGTCGATGCCGGGCGCGCCCAGATCGGTGGTCGTGGTCAGCAGCACATCGCGCACCTGAGCGCTGTCCAGATAGGGGAAGCGTTCAAACAGCAGGCCCAGCGCGCCGGTGACGTGGGGCGCGGCCATGGAGGTTCCACTCAGCAGCGCATAGCCATAGGTAGGCACGCGCTGCTGGATGTCCAGGCTGACGTTGCCGTTGGCGTCGATGCCGACGCTGCCGGCCAGGCTGGAATCATCACCATAGGCGGTCGATACGATGTCCGAACCCGGTGCGGCAAGGCACCAGTTGGCACTCAGGCCGCACTTGTTGGAACGATTGCTCAGGGTCAGATTGGTACCGACGTTGACCACGCTCAACCAGTACGGCTCGATGTCGGCGAATGCGCGCGGCAGCGTGGCGTAGAGGCCGGCGATGGGGCTCTGCGCAGGCGCCGGAATGACCGAACTGGTATTGCCGGCCGCCCACACCTGGATCATCCCGCGCGCACGCGATCCGTCGGCAAAGGTGTTCAGGTACTGGCGGTCGTCCGGGTCGTTGTAGATCGCGTCCATGTCCGTCGCTGTCGTCGGTTCCGTGACCAGGCCCCAGCTATGGTTGATGGCACGCACGCCCTGCGCGTTCATCTGGGCATACAGGTCCTGGAAGGCGCTGACTTTCGGGCCGATCGCGCCCAGTGTCACGACCGAGTAGCCAGTCGCCGTGCGCTGCCACTCGCGGATGCTGTCGGAGAACAGCCGGCCAACGGTCAGGTCCGAACCGAAGGACACACCGTGCATGCCGCTTCCGTCCCGGTTCGCCGCGATGGTGCCAGCAACGTGCGTGCCATGGATCTCGAACTGCATCCCCGGCTGCACATAGGGGCCCGACTCGATGATCCTGCGGATGTTGTCCGGCACGTTGGCGTTGTACCCGACATAGCTGATCTGGACGTCATCGCCATCACTGGCGAAGCAGGCCGCCGGCCCACGCACTGCGGTGGTGTTGGTGCAGCGCGTGCCGTCAGCCATCAGATCGGCGATGCGGACGCTGCGGTTGTCCTTGCCGGCGAATTCCGGATGGTCCAGACCCGTGCCACTGTCGAACACGCCCAGGCGGATGCCGGCACCGGTCAGCCCGCGCGCATAGGCCACGTCGGCATTGATCGCAGCCAAGCCCCAGTCGAGTTCGAATTCACTGGTACGCCAGCTCGCAGCATCGCCGGGCCTGCCCATGACCGGCTCCGCGGAAGCATTGACGCTGGGAGCCAGCGCCGCCACCGGAATCGCTACCGAGGGAGCGATCATCGCGGGAGCGGAGGCGCTCACTCCGCCTTGCGCGGCGAACGCCGACTGCAGGCTGCGCTGCAGCTGGTAACGGGCCAGGGCGTCGTCACTGTCCTGGGCCAGGACCGGCAGTGCGGTGGCCACCAGCAAGGAACCGACAATGGCCGACGCCAGCGGCGAGGGCAGGAAGGAACGGCGCGAAACGGTCGAACGGCGGAGCTTTGCAGCAGTCATCGGTTGCGTCCTTGATTCCATGAAAGGTACGGGCCCGGCTCCGTCGTTGGAGCAGGTGCGTAAGCTGGTGATACAGGTCAGCGCAAGACGTAATCAGCCCATCGCTTCATCCAACGTTAATATTTCCTTCACAAATCCTCCATCAGAAAATTCCTACCCCCCACGCCCCTGTCCAAGGTCACTTGGCAAGCCACACCGGCCCCGGCTAGCGTCGGTGGATTCATGTTTCTGGCGAGGGGAACTGCATGGCATCGACGTTGTTGCGCACCGGGGTGGCACTGGCGCTGGTTTCATTGAGCACGGCACCGGCGGTGGGCGCCTCGCGCTTCGTCGCCGATCCCTACCCCAGCACCTACCAGGCACACCCCGATGCACCGGTGCTGATCCAGAACGCCACCGTGCTGACCGGCACCGGCCAGCGCCTGGACAACGCCGACGTGCTGCTGCGCGAGGGCCGCATCGTTGCCGTCGGCCGCCAGCTGCAGGCCGATGCCGGTGTCACCCGCATCGATGCGCAGGGCAAGTGGGTCACACCCGGCCTGATCGACGTGCACTCGCACCTGGGCGTGTACCCCAGCCCGGGCGTCGGCGCGCACAGCGACGGCAACGAGATGACCGCGCCGGTCACCGCCAACGTCTGGGCCGAACACTCGGTGTGGCCGCAGGACCCGGGTTTCGCCACCGCACTGGCCGGCGGCGTGACCAGCATGCAGGTGCTGCCGGGCTCGGCCAACCTGGTCGGTGGTCGTGGTGTGACCCTGAAGAACGTCCCCGCCATCACCTACCAGGCGATGAAGTTTCCCGGCGCACCGTGGGGGCTGAAGATGGCCTGTGGCGAGAACCCGAAGCGGGTCTACGGCGGAGGCAAGGGCGTCGCCCCAGCCACGCGGATGGGCAACGTTGCCGGTTACCGCGCCGCCTTCATCGATGCCGCCGACTACATCGCCAAGAACAAACCGAGGCCGGCCAAGCGCAAGGGCTGGTTCGGCAGCGACAAGGGCGACAGCGCCGGTGATGCCGGCGGCAAGCGCGATCTCAAGCTGGACACGCTGGCCGGCGCGATCGAAGGCGACATCCGCGTGCACATCCACTGCTATCGCGCCGACGAGATGGCCACCATGCTCGACCTGGCCAAGGAATTCGGCTTCAAGGTGGCCGCCTTCCACCACGGCGTGGAGGCCTACAAGCTGGCCGACCGGCTGGCCGCCGACGGCGTCTGCGGCGCGCTGTGGGCCGACTGGTGGGGCTTCAAGATGGAAGCCTTCGACGGTATTCCGGAGAACATCGCATTGGTCGATCGGCCGAAGAACAGCTGCGCCATCGTCCATTCCGACTCCCCCGAAGGCATCCAGCGCCTGAACCAGGAAGCGGCCAAGGTGATTGCCGCCGCGCGCCGCGCACGCATGCCGGAGATCCCCCCCGAACACGCCATCACCTGGATGACCGCCAACGCCGCCAGGGCGCTGGGGATTGAAGGCCAGACCGGCACCCTGGAGGCCGGCAAGATGGCCGACGTGGTGGTGTGGAACGGCAACCCCTTCAGCTCGTACGCGCTGGCCGAGCAGGTCTTCATCGACGGCCGCCGCCTGTACGACCGCAGCGCACCTGCGGCCACGCCACGTTCCGACTTCCAGCTTGGCCAGGAGGTGCACTGATGCGCGCGTTGAACAAGCGTCGCCGGGCATGGCTCGGCGCTACGGTCATGGTGCTGGCCTGCCTCTCCGCATCCGCGCAGGCGCAGGACCTGCTGGTGCGCAACGCGACCGTGCATACGGCCAGCACGCGCGGCAGCCTGCAGCACGCCGATGTGCTGGTGCAGGGCGGGATCATCCGCGCAGTCGGCAGCGGGCTGTCCGCCCCGGCCGGCGCCAGCGTGGTCGAGGCCGATGGCCGCCCGCTGACACCGGCGCTGTTCGGGGGCATCACCGAGATCGGCATCGAAGAGGTCTCCGGTGAAGCGAGCACGGTCGACAGCACGTTGAAGATCGGCGAACAACCGTTGCGCCCCGAGTTCGATGTCACCCTGGCGTACAACCCGGCCTCGGTGCTGATCCCGGTGGCACGCCTGGACGGCATCGGCTTCACCGCCCTGGGGGCGGCCACCGGTGGCGGCTTCGTTGCAGGCCAGGGTGGCGTGATGCGGCTGGACGGCAGCGCCGATCCCCTCGGGCCGCGCGCGCTGTTCCTGCGCCTGGGGTCGGCCGCAGTGGAGCTGACCGGGCAGTCGCGTGCCGCGCAATGGATGCTGTTGCAGCAGATGGTGGACGAGGCGCGTGGCCAGGTTGCCGCGGACTCACCGCACGCGCTGCTGACGCCGGCCGGGCGCCGCACGCTCAGCCGCTACCTGGCCGGGCACGGCCGCATCGTGGTGGAGGTGGACCGCGCTGCGGACATTCGCCAGCTGCTGCGCTGGGCCGCCCGCGAAAAGGTGAAGATCGCCATCGCCGGTGGCAGCGAAGCCTGGCAGCTGGCGCCGGAGCTGGCCGCCGCACAGGTACCGGTGTTCGTCGATGTGTTGTCCAACCTGCCGGCCAGCTTCGACCAGATCGGCGCCACGCTGGAAAATGCGGCACGCCTGCAACGTTCCGGCGTGGCGGTCTCGTTCGTGCAGCGTGGCGACGCCTCGCACAACGCCCGCAAGATGCGCCAGCTGGCCGGCAATGCCGTGGCCAACGGTTTGCCCTGGGCCGACGGCCTGGCCGGCCTGACCCGGGTGCCGGCGCAGGCGTTCGGCGTGGCCGACCAGATCGGCAGCATCGAGCCGGGCAAGCGTGCCGACCTGGTGCTGTGGGAGGGCGACCCGCTGGACGTGGCGCACTATGCCGAACAGGTCTGGCTGGGCGGCCGGGCGATGCCGATGCGCTCGCGCCAGACCGAACTGCGCGACCGCTACCTGCAGCGCAACGCGCAGCCCTGACCTCGTTATCCAAGGAAACCTGCATGGCCACCCTGCGCTGGTACTTCGACTTCGTCTCGCCCTATTCCTACCTGCATTGGCAGAAGCTGAAGCAGCTACCCCAGTTCGCACAGATCCAGACCGTGCCGATCGCCTTCGGTGCCGTGCTGCATCACCTGGGCAACCTCGGGCCGGCCGAGATTCCGGCCAAGCGCCGCTTCATGTACCGCCAGCTGCTGTGGACTGCGCAGGCCGAAGGAACACCGCTGCGGTTCCCGCCGGGCCACCCGTTCAACCCGTTGTCTGCCCTGCGGCTGTGCCTGGCCGCCGGTGGCAGCGTGCAGGCGGTGGACGTGCTGTTCGACTGGATCTGGCGCGACGGCAATGCCGCCGATAGCGCCGAGGCCCTGCGCGAACCGGCTGCGCGGCTGGGGATCGAGGATGTCGCCAGCGCCATCGCGGCCCCCGCGGTCAAGGAGCAGCTGCGGAGGAACACCGAGGCCGCCATTGCTGCCGGCGTGTTCGGCGTACCGACCCTGGTCATCGATGACGAACTGTTCTGGGGCAACGACGCCCATCCGTTGATGGCCGCCGTGCTGGCCGATCCCGCCCTGCTGCAGCAGCCCGAATGGCAGCGCCTGGCCGAACTTCCGGTGGCCGTGCAGCGCAGTCGCTGAACAGGGCCTGGCGCGTTTCCCTCGCGCGCCACGCCAGAATTTGAGATAGATTTCACGTTTCCGAACCTACAACCGCCCTGGAGGGGGAGCCGCGGATGCGCATCGGAATCGTCGTCGACTCGGCCTGCGACCTGCCGCAGGACTTCATTGCCGAGCACAACATCGTGCTGCTGCCGATCACCGTACGAATCGGTGAAGCGGTTCTGGCCGATCATCGCGATGAGCAGGCCACGCTGAGTTTCCTGCATGCACACGTGGCCGAGCACGGTGCCGAGGCGGAGACCATCCCCTTCAGTGTCAACCAGATCCGCGACCTGTTCCTGCAGCAGCTGGTGATCGATTACGACCACGTGTTCTGCATGACCATCACCAAGACCCGCAGCCCGATCCACGACAATGCGCTGCAGGCCAGCTTCGCCATCCTCAACGATTACAAGCCGGTGCGGCAGGCAGCGGGCTACAACTCGCCGTTCGCGCTGCGCGTGCTCGATACCCAGAACCTGTTCGCTGCGCAGGCCGTGACCGCAGTGGAGGCGGTTCGCCTGCGTGACAGTGGTGCCAGCGTGCAGCAGATCCGCGAACGGCTGGAAGAACTGGCCGGCAATGTGCACGGCTACATGATCACCCGCGACCTGTACTACATGCGCGCGCGTGCACGACACAAGGGTGACCGCAGCGTCGGCCTGCTCAGCGCCGCACTGGGCAGCGCGCTGGACATCAAGCCGGTGCTGCACGGCTACCGTGGCCAGACCGGGCCGGTGGCCAAGATCAAGGGCTTCGACAGTGCCGTGCAGAAGCTGTTCGCGGTGGTCAGCCAGCGCGTGCGTGCCGGGCTGATGACGCCGACGGTATGCGTCAGCTACGGCGGTGAGCTGGATGAGCTGCGCAGCCTGCCCGGCTACGCACAGATGAAGGAGGTCTGCGCCGGCCATGGCGTGACCGTGTACGAATCGGTGATGAGCCTGACCGGCATGGTCAATGTCGGCAAGGGCGCGGTCACGGTGGGTTTCGCCGATGGGCCACATCGGTTTGAATGAAGGCCGACCGTGGCTGGAATCTGCACATCGATTCCACCACGGTTGTGCCAGCCTTGCCGCACTTCAAGGAGAACTTCATGCCTGCGCAGTACCACATCAGCCTGCCCGACCCGTCCAAGGCCCGCGGCAACGACCCTGACCTGTCCTTCCATTCGCAGGGCGCCGCCGGTTTCGCCGAAGAGCTGCAGGACGCCCTGCGCAGCGGCACGCTGTTCGAGCGCTGGAAAGCCAAGCAACCCGACCCGGATGCGGTGGAACCGCAGTGGGGCGTGACCGATCCGGACGCCACCGTGACTGGCGAGCAGAAGGACCTGCGCATCAACCTGGTCGCCACCACCCGTATCGACAGTGACGTGTTCAAGCAGCGCCTGCGCCTGCTGGCCGGCACTACCCAGTGCGATGTCCCTGGACGGGCGGCACGCCATGGGCTGGTCCGCTCAACAGTCCATGGTGCCGTGCGCGTTGCCCTCGTCATCCAGCACGCGCGCATGCAGGACCACCCGGTTGCGGCCGGCACGCTTTGCGGCATACAGGCCGGCATCGGCATCGGCCAGCAGCTGGTCGGCACTGGCCAGCGCCGGTGGGTGCAGGTAGCCCACGCCGACGCTGATGCTGACCGGGCCTTCCGGCAATGGCAGCGCTTCGACCGCTTCGCGCAGGCGCTCGGCCAGCGCCAGCACGCCCGACAGTGGGCTTCCAGGCACAATGACAGCGAATTCTTCACCGCCATAACGCGCAACGCTGTCACTGCCGCGACCTGCGACGCCCTTCAGCACCCCGGCCACCGCCTGCAGGCAACGATCACCGGCCGGATGGCCGTGCCGGTCGTTGAAGGCCTTGAAGTGGTCGATATCCACCAGCAGCAGGCCCAGCTCGGTGCCGCTGCGCCGCGCGCGATTCCACTCGGAGGTCAGCCGCGCGTCGAACTCGCGGCGATTGGCCACGCCGGTGAGGCCATCCTGCCGCGCCAGTTGATCCAGCGCCGCCTGACGCTCCAGCAGATCGGTCTGCAGCAGGACGCTGCGCAGGCCGAAACCAAGGGTGGCTACGACGAAGCCCGCGACGGCCAACGGCCGCGCATGATCGACCACCAGCGTGCCGACCACCAGCAGCAGCAACGGCAGGATGATCGGACCGGCGGCCTGCACCGTCCTCGCCAGCCGCGGGTGTGCCGTGGTGCCTGTGTCCGGCGCCGTGTCCAGCGCCATGCAGGCGATCAGCAGAAAAGGTACGTCGATCAGCAGGTCGTTGAACGCACCGAATGCATCATCGGAGGTGTAGTGGTTGATGTAGTAGGCCACCAGCAGATAGGCCAGTGCGTACAGCGCCAGTGCACGGAAGAACCTGCGCCGTTCGGGCACGTCGCCGGCCAGCCATCGCACCACGGCGAACGCGGCGATACACAGGTTCTGGATGTCGAACATGCGCTGCATGTTGGACATGGCATGGGCGTCGACCTCGACACGGGCGGCGAACGATGCGGTGTGCACGAAGAACAGCACACCCAGCAGCGCCGCCATCGCCGCGTCGATCAGGCTGATGCTCGGGCGCTCGCGGCGTGCCCGGGCCAGGATGAACACCAGCGGCACGCCATACAGCACGTACAACAACAGGCTGACGCGTGGGGTGAAGTCAGCCCGGCCGGCACCCAGCGCATCCACCATGTTGAACGTCATGCCACCGGCCCACAGCAGCAGTGCCATCGCGGTAGAACGCCAGCCCAGAGCGGCGCGGTCACGTTGCGCCCGCAGCAGGCACGCGGCGGCGGCCAGCAGCGGTGCGCCGGTCAGGAACAGGAAAGAACCCACGCCCGCCGGGCTCGGCCAGAACGCCACGGCCAGCCCATGGCAGAGCACGTACAGCAGCGCCAGCACTACCGGCATGCATCCCCCCGATCCGCAAGGCCGTCTGAGCGCACGATAGCGCGCCGGCACTACCGGAAAGCCCTCAGGCGTGCAGGGCGCGGGCGTGGTGGGCGACGTGCTCGCCGATGAAGCTGGCGATGAAATAGTAGCTGTGGTCGTAGCCCGGCTGCAGGCGCAGGGTCAGCGGATGGCCGGCTGCGCCGCAGGCCTGCTGCAGGCGCTGCGGCTGCAGCTGGGTCTGCAGGAACTCGTCCGCCTCGCCCTGGTCGACCAGCAACGGCAGGCGCTCGCTGGCCGTCGCCAGCAACGCACACGCGTCCCACTGCGCCCAGTCGGCTGGGTTGTCGCCCAGATAAGCCGTGAACGCCTTCTGCCCCCACGGTACGTGGCTGGGCGCGACGATCGGCGAGAACGCCGACACACTGCGGTAGCGCCCCGGGTTGCGCAGCGCGATCACCAGCGCACCATGGCCGCCCATCGAATGGCCGCTGATCGCGCGTGCATCGGTCACCGCGAAGTTCGCCTCGATCAGCGCCGGCAGTTCCTGCGCCACGTAGTCGTGCATGCGGTAGTGCTTCGCCCACGGAGCACGGGTGGCATTGAGGTAGAAGCCTGCCCCCTTGCCCAGGTCGTAGCCTTCGGCATCGGCCACGTCATCACCGCGCGGGCTGGTATCCGGCGCGACGATGATCACACCGTGCTCGACCGCATAGCGCTGCGCGCCGGCCTTGGTGATGAAATTCTGCTCGGTGCAGGTCAGGCCGCTCAGCCAATACAGCACCGGCAGCTTCTGCGTTTCCGCCTGCGGCGGCAGGTACACGGCGAACTGCATGTCGCAGCCCAGCGTGGTGGAATGGTGCCGGTAGACGTCCTGCCAGCCGCCGAAACAGGCGCGGTGTTCAATGCATTCCATGGTGCTCTCCTGCGCGGCGGCGTCAGCCGTCACGTGTGTTGATCAACTCATCCAGCTGCGACAGCAGGCGCAGAAGCGATTCGACGCCAGGCTGGCCATCCAGATTGCGGTACGCCGCCACCGCCACGTCGCTGCGCGGTGGCCATTGGCCGTCAGCGCGGGCTTCGTGCAGGCGCGGCAGGAATACCTGCGCAAGCCAGTGCTCGAACGGCATGCCATCGTCGCTGCCGAAGGCCGAAGTCACCGCACGCGGTGGCCCCACCTCGCCGTCGACCCAGCCTAGCGCACGCAACGCCTGCTCGATCGGGTCGACCAGGGCCGCGCGCGGATCTTCCGCACGCGGCCTGCGAAGGGCATCCAGCCAGCCCATGACGCGCCTCAGTAGTGGACCACCGAACGGATCGACTTGCCTTCATGCATCAGGTCGAAGGCGTCGTTGATCCTGTCCAGGTCCATGGTATGGGTAACGAACGGGGCCAGTTCGATGTCGCCCTTCATCGCGTCCTCGACCATGCCCGGCAGCTGGCTGCGGCCCTTCACGCCACCGAAGGCAGTGCCCATCCACTTGCGGCCGGTTACGAGCTGGAACGGGCGGGTGGAGATCTCCTGCCCGGCACCGGCCACGCCGATCACCACGCTCTGGCCCCAGCCACGGTGCGCGCATTCCAGCGCCGCGCGCATCACGTTGACGTTGCCGATGCACTCGAAGCTGTGGTCCACACCCCAGGTGGTCA
The DNA here is from genome assembly GCF_037079935.1 of Stenotrophomonas maltophilia group sp. Smal12. Lineage (NCBI taxonomy): Bacteria > Pseudomonadati > Pseudomonadota > Gammaproteobacteria > Lysobacterales > Lysobacteraceae > Stenotrophomonas > Stenotrophomonas maltophilia group sp. Smal12. Next base: position 73,190 of record NZ_JBAWUK010000018.1, read on the forward strand.
TTTCCACGATGACCTGCTGGATCGGCTTGTCGAAGTCCTTCGGGTTGATGCAGTCGGTGGCGCCGAATTCGCGCGCCAGTTCGAACTTGGACGGATTGGTGTCCACCGCGATGATGCGGCCGGCCTTGGCCTGGCGCGCACCCTGGATCACCGCCAGGCCGATGCCCCCCAGGCCGAACACCGCCACGCTGTCGCCTTCCTGCACCTTGGCGGTGTTGTGCACCGCGCCGATGCCAGTGGTGACGCCACAGCCGAGCAGGCAGACGTGCTCCGGGTTGGCGTCCGGGTTGATCTTCGCCAGCGAGACTTCGGCCACAACGGTGTACTCGCTGAAGGTCGAGCAGCCCATGTAGTGGTACAGCGGCTCGCCGTTGTAGCTGAAGCGGCTGGTGCCGTCGGGCATCACGCCCTTGCCCTGGGTGGCACGCACCGATACGCACAGGTTGGTCTTGCCGCTCTTGCAGAACAGGCACTCGCCGCACTCGGCGGTATACAGCGGAATCACGTGGTCGCCCGGCTTGACGCTGGTCACGCCCTCGCCCACTTCCACCACGATGCCGGCGCCTTCATGGCCCAGCACCACCGGGAACAGGCCTTCCGGGTCATCGCCGGACAGGGTGAACGCATCGGTGTGGCAGACACCGGTGTGGGTGATCTTCACCAGCACTTCGCCCTTCTTCGGCGGGGCGACGTCGATCTCGACGATCTGCAGAGGCTGGCCGGGACCAAAGGCGACGGCGGCACGGGACTTCATGATGGCTTCTCCAGGATCAGGCGGAAATGGGATACAGCGTGAGCGGCGCGACGTCGCGCCGTCGTTATTTCAGGTACGAGCGGATCAACGCGCTCATGTCGCGCACGCGTTCGGCGCGTTGTTCGTCGGAGGCGGCGGGCTGGCCGAATTCCTCGCGCAGATGGGCCTCCATCACCTCGGACATCAGGCCGTTGACCGCGCCACGGATGGCGGCGATCTGCTGCAGCACCGGCCCGCAGTCGGCGCCGGCTTCCAGCGCGCGGTCCAGCGCATCGCACTGGCCGCGGATGCGGCGCACGCGGGCCAGGACCTTCTTCTTCTCTTCGGGGGAGTGCGGCATGGCGGGCCAGCTCGGAACCATACTGGGGGATAGTATATACGCAAAAAGCAGAAGGGTTGACGCAATAGGCTGCTTGGCAGCTCTACGCCGGGTGCCTGCAGAAACCAGATGCAGCCACCGCACTGTCCTAGATGCACGTCATCCGCCGCGAGCTGGCCCAGCTGCCGCCGGCCCATGCCATCTGGTCGTTCGATGATAGGTAGCTGGAGCACGACCGATGGCGGCGCTCCGGCCTACCGGGTTCAGGCCTCCTCGCGCACGTAAGCGAACGACTCGTCCAACCGCTCGAAGCCGATCACATCAGCGACGATGGCCTGTGCGTCGTCTTCGCTGATGTTTCCTTCTTCAATATCGTCAACGCGGGCGAACAACCGCTGCAACGCCGCGAACTGGTCGCCGCGCAGGAACGACTGGTGGCTCTGCAGCCAGCGCTGCAGATTGCCGGCCAGCTCGCCATGCGACAGCAGCGTATACGGCGCTTGGTAGTCGGCAACGGCTTCGACCATCTTGCGGAACAGGAAATCCTGGTAGTTGGCGGCCAGCACATCGGCACGATCATCGTCATGCCACACCAGCACGACGGGCGGCTCGGCAGAATCGGGCGCGTTGCTCCAGAAGCAGTAGCTGTCGCCCGCGCCGGTCCGCGCAAAGGGCAGCAGTTGCAGGTCTGTGCGCAGGGGATTGTAGTGGTCCTCGGCGGTCAGCTCCTGCCACGCCTCCAGCAGCTCGTCGTGTTCCAACGGCTCGTAATCCTGGGCGTATAGCAACACCGGTGGATCCGCCTGCAGCGTCGGGAACACCACCTCGGACCAATCCGGATGCGGACTGCCCCAGCTCAATCGGCCTGCTGTCTGCAACTGCTTGAACAAAGGGGGGAAGGCCTGCCCGGTGGCCTGTTCGATGTCAGAGAGTGCGCTCATGGAAGTCCTTGTCGATAGAGGTCGCCCAGCTTGCCCGAATCCTCGCAGGAGATGAACCGGCAGCAACAGGTGGCGGGACTAGACTGCAACCACCGGATGCAGGAAATCACTGCCATGAACGCCACTGCCCGCAACTTCATCATCAACATCGACGTGCCCGACCTGGCCGCCGCCGAAACGTTCTACCTGGCCGCGTTTGGATTGCGCATCGGTCGTCGGCTCGGCCCCGGCGCGGTGGAACTGCTCGGTGGACCCACGCCACTGTACCTACTGCAGAACGACGCCGGCAGCGCCGCCACCGAAGACGGCGACGTGCGTGACTACGAGCGCCACTGGACCCCGCTGCACCTGGACTGGGTGGTGGAGGACATCGACGCCGCGTTGATGCGTGCGGTCGCGGCCGGGGCGATGCTCGAGCAACCGGTGCGCGAGCGCCGCTGGGGCCGTATCGCCGTGCTGGCCGATCCGTTCGGGCACGGCTTCTGCCTGATCCAGTTCAGTGGCGAAGGCTACGACGCGCTGGTCGAGTGAATTGCCGTCTGCATTGCGGGCGCCAATCCACGCATGGCGCGGATCTACTGGTCTGGTCCTGGTGGACGCCATCCGGTAGATGCCGACCGTTGGTCGGCACTCCTGCAGCACCTCACTCCCGCAACATATCCACGAACGCACGCAACGCACCGGGCATCTGCCGTTGCTTCGGGTAGTACAGCGCAAACCCGGCGAACGGTTCGCTCCAGTCTTCCAGCACCGCCACCATCTGCCCCGATTCGATGTACGGCCGCGCGGTGTCTTCCAGCACGTAGGCCAGGCCGATGCCATCAAGCACCGCGCCGACCACGGTGCCCTGCTCGCTCAGCGTCAGCCGTCCGGGCACGTCGATTTCCAGCGCCTGCCCACCGCGCTCGAACTGCCACTTGTACAGATGCCCGCTGGCAAAGCGGAAGCGGATGCATTCATGCGCGGCCAGGTCGCGCGGATGCAGCGGCGCCGGATGCCGCCGCAGGTAATCCGGCGAGCCGACGATCAGCCCGCGCAGCGGTGGCCCCATCGGCACCGCCACCATGTCCTCGGGCACGAACTCGTGCAGGCGCACGCCCGCGTCGTAGCCCTCGGCGACGATATCGACCAGCCCATCATTTTCGGTCAGCTCCACCCGCACGTCGGGATGAGCGTGCAGGAAGCGCGCCAGCCGAGGCCGCAGCTGGGTCGCCACCGCCGCGCGGGTGGCGTTGATGCGCAGCAGGCCGGCCGGGGCGGCGCGGAAGTGGTTCATTTCTTCCAACGCGTCATGCACCTGCCCCAGCGCCGGCTGCAAGCGCTCCAGCAGGCGCTGCCCGGCCTCGGTCAGGGCCACGCTGCGCGTGGTGCGGTGGAACAGGCCCACGCCCAGTCGTTCTTCCAGCGCGCGGATCGCATAGCTCACCGCCGAGGTCGACAGCGCCAGCTCGGCGCCAGCGCGGCGGAAGCTGCGGTGGCGGGCAACCGCCGCGAACGCGGCCAGGTGGGAAAGGTTGTCAGTGGCCATGATTGTGCAGTTTCACTTGATGAATCATGCCGATATCCACGCTTCTTGCCATTGGGAACGCGGCGTATTGTAAAGCGCCTTTCGATAAACCCTGCCAAGGATTCCCCATGTCCCTCGCCCGTGGTTACGCCGCCCATTCCCATACTGCTCCGCTGGTCCCCTATGAGTTCGAACGCCGTGCGGTCGGTCCCGACGATGTGCGCATCGAGATCCTCTACAGCGGCATCTGCCACTCCGACCTGCACCAGGCCCGCGATGACTGGGGTGGCTCGATCTACCCGATGGTGCCGGGCCACGAGATCATCGGCCGCGTCACCGAGGTCGGCAGCAACGTCACCCGCTTCAAGGTCGGCGACCACGCCGGCGTGGGTTGCATGGTCGACTCCTGCCGCCACTGCGACGCCTGCCAGCACGACCTGGAGCAGTACTGCGCCGAGGGCGCGACCTGGACCTACAACGGCCGTGAACGCGAAAGCGGCGCACCGACCTACGGCGGCTATTCCGACCACGTGGTGGTAGAGCAGCGCTTCGTGGTGAAGGTCTCCGACACCCTCGACCTGAAGGCGGCCGCACCGCTGCTGTGCGCCGGCATTACCACGTGGTCGCCGCTGCGCCATTGGAAGGTCGGCCCGGGCCAGAAGGTCGGCGTGATCGGCCTCGGCGGCCTCGGCCACATGGGCGTGAAGTTCGCCAAGGCGCTCGGTGCGCACGTGGTGATGATCACCACCACCCCGGAAAAGGGCGCCGATGCCAAGCGCCTGGGCGCCGATGAGGTGCTGGTCTCGCGCGATGCGGCGCAGATGAAGGCGCACGCCGGCAGCTTCGACTTCCTGCTCAATACCATCCCGGTCAGCCATGACACCAATCCGTACATGGGCCTGCTCAAGCGCGAAGCCACCATGTGCCTGGTGGGCGTGCTGACCGAACTGGACCCGCCGTTGACCGGCGGCAGCGTGATCTTCGGCCGCAAGCACCTGACCGGCTCGGCGATCGGCGGCATGGCCGAAACCCAGGAAATGATGGACTTCTGTGCCGAGCACGGCATCGTCAGCGATGTGGAGATGATCGACATCAGGAACGTCAACGAAGCCTGGGAGCGCATGGCGAAGAACGATGTGCGCTACCGCTTCGTGATCGACATGGCGACGTTGAAGAACGCGGCCTGAGCCAAGGCAGATGTGGAAATGAAAAACCCCGGCAATGCCGGGGTTTTTCTTCTGGTAGTGCCGGCCGCTGGCCGGCAACCCCGCATGACGGTCAGTACGCGAACTCGCGGAACACCGGATCGACGTCACCATGCCAGCGGCCATGGAACAGCGCCAGCTTGCGCTCGGCCGGGGTCAGGCCGGATTCGACGATCTCCTGCAGTACGTCCAGGAACTTGCTCTCGTCCTGGCCATCGGCATTGCGCGCAGCACGGCGCTTGAGGCCTTCCACGGAAATCCTGACCGCTTCCCGGGCCAGGTCGCGCACCGTGCCGTTGCGGAACGGCAGGTTCATTGCATGCTTCGGCACGCCGTCACGCAGCGCATGGCGCTCGGCCTGGGTGAAGTCACGCACCAGGTCCCAGGCAGCGTCCAGCGCAGTGTCGTCGTACAGCAGGCCCACCCAGAACGCCGGCAGCGCACACAGGCGGCTCCACGGGCCACCATCGGCGCCGCGCATTTCCAGGTACTTCTTCAGGCGCACTTCCGGAAACGCGGTGGTCATGTGGTCCGACCAGTCGCGCAGTGTCGGCAACGCGCCCGGCAGCACCGGCAGCTTGCCCTGCATGAAGTGGCGGAAACTCTGCCCGCTGGCGTCGTGGTAGGTGCCGTCGCGATAGGAGAAGTACATCGGCACGTCGAGCAGGTAATCGACATAGCGCTCGTAGCCGAATCCATCCTCGAACACGAAGTCGAGCATGCCGGTGCGGTCGGCGTCGGTGTCGGTCCAGATGTGCGAGCGATAGCTCAGGTAGCCGTTCGGCTTGCCTTCGGTGAACGGCGAATCGGCGAACAGCGCGGTGGCGATCGGCTGCAGCGCCAGGGACACGCGGAACTTCTTCACCATGTCCGCTTCGGTGGCGTAGTCCAGGTTCACCTGCACCGTGCAGGTACGGGTCATCATGTCCAGGCCCAGCGAACCGACCTTGGGCATGTACGCGCGCATGATCTTGTAGCGGCCCTTCGGCATCCACGGCATTTCATCGCGCTTCCACTTCGGCTGGAAGCCCATGCCGAGGAAGCCCAGCTGCAGTTCGCCGGCCACCTGCGCCACTTCGTTGAGGTGGGTGCCGGTCTCCACGCAGGTCTGGTGGATGGTCTCCAGCGCCGCACCTGACAGCTCCAGCTGGCCGGCCGGTTCCAGCGTCACCGAGGCCCCATCGCGCAGCAGGGCGATGGTGCAGCCATTCTCCTGTACCGGCTCCCAGCCGAAGCGGACCAGACCGTTGAGCAGTGCTTCGATGCCGCGCTCCCCCTCGAAGGTCGGCGGGCGCAGGTCATCCAGGCGGAACCCGAACTTCTCGTGCTCGGTGCCGATGCGCCACTGCGCGCGGGGCTTCTCGCCGGAGGCGATCACCTCCACCAGCTGCGAGCGGTCGGTAATGGGGGTATCGGCGACGTGGCTGGGGCTCGACAAGGGGAAGGCTCGCTGGACGGTGGCGGGGGATGTGGGGCTCGCGGCCTTCCATCGCAAGGGCGCACTATAGCGTGGCACCTCGTTGCGTCATGCGACGGTGACGGGTTTCAGCATCCTACCGACGCCCTCTTGACCCTCGTACACTCAACGTCATGAGCCGCCATTCACGACACCCCGAACTGCACCGCTCCGAGCGCGTCGGCTGGCTGCGTGCCGCCGTGCTGGGCGCCAATGATGGCATCGTCTCGGTGGCCGGCCTGGTGGTCGGCGTGGCCGCCGGCGGCGCCTCCGCTACCACCATCCTCGCCACCGGCGTGGCCGGCACCGTGGCCGGCGCGATGTCGATGGCCGCCGGCGAGTACGTCTCGGTACAGACCCAGGCCGACACCGAGGACGCAGACCTGGCAATGGAAAGGCGCGAGCTGCGCGAAAATCCGCACAGCGAGCTGGAGGAGCTGGCTTCGATCTACCGCCACCGCGGCCTGGAGCCTGCGCTGGCACGGCAGGTGGCCGAACAGCTCACCGCCCATGATGCGCTGGGTGCCCACGCCCGCGACGAACTGGGCATCACCGATACCCTGCGCGCCCGCCCGCTGCAGGCAGCGCTGGCCTCGGCCGGTGCGTTCACCTGCGGCGCGGTGCTGCCTGTGCTGACCGCCCTGCTCGCACCGGTCGACAGGGTCGCACTGATGACCACGGCCAGTACCCTGCTCGGCCTGTGCCTGACCGGCGCAGTGGCGGCCAGGGCCGGCGGCGCACCGCCGGTTCGCGGCGCGATCCGGGTGATGTTCTGGGGCGCATTGGCGATGGCCGCGGCGGCCGGCGTCGGTCGCCTGTTCGGTGCCCACGTGTCATGACCGCCATGCTGCCACCGGCCACCGCACTGCTGGCCGAGATGGCCAGCCTGGCCGGCTGCGCACGCGCCGAAGGTTATGCGTGCATCACCGCTCGGCGCGAACATGGCGCCAGCTCGGTGGAGATTCCACAACCGCAGTTCGCGATCCTGCTGGAAGGCCGCAAGCAGGTGCGTACCGCGCACCAGTCGCTGGAGTTCATCCCCGGCGACATCCTGCTGCTGACCCAGCGCTGCCGCATCGATGTGGTCAACACCCCCGACCCACGCAGTGGCCGCTACCTCAGCGCCATCGTGCCGCTGTGTGCCGAAGTGCTGGCGGCCGCACGTACGCTGTGGAGCGGGGAGCTTCCCGCCGCCGGTCATGCGATGGCGCGACTGCCGTTGATCGATCATGGCGTGGTGCTGCGCCAGTGGCGGCAATCACTGCAGGACGGCCGTTACAGCGAAGCGCGGCTGGCCCTGGCCTCGTTGGTACTGACCCTGTGCCGGCAGGGCCACGGCAACCTGCTGCTGCCGCAGGCGCCGAGCCTGGGCGAACAGATCCGCGACCGCATCGCCGCCGAACCGGCTCGCGACTGGCAATCGCGTGATGTGGAAGCGCTGTTCGCGCTGAGCGGCGCGACCCTGCGCCGTCGGCTCGCCGCCGAGGACACCAGCCTGCGCCAGCTGCTCACCGAGGCCCGGCTGGCGCATGGCATGCAGTTGCTCTACACCACCGACCTGCCGCTGAAGACCGTGGCCGCACGCGCGGGCTACCGGTCTGCGGCCAGTTTCAGCAAGCGCTTCGCCGAGCAGTACGGGCTGGCTCCCACAGACATTTGAGGGGGTTCGGCAGGGCTTGCAGCCCTGCACCTGCAGACGCGACGGCAACAGCCGAAGCAACAGCAACAGCGTGCATTCCGTGAGGTGGCGGGACGGTGTCGGAGTGCGGGGACGCCGCAAGTACGTCCCTGTAGGCTTGGCAGCCGCATCCATGCGGCTGACACCCCGCACTCCGACACCGCCCCACCTCTGACAGATCGTCGCGGCTGTTGGTAGGTGTCGACCTTGGTCGACACATCTGTCAGACATCGAAATCGATCTGACCCCAAGAGAATTTCCAACAGATCACGGAAAACTGTCGAAGGCGGGGTGGGTCCGGTTGCGGGAGTGTCCGCGGCATGGATGCCGCGGCCAAGCCCCCATGGTGAAGTGACCCCCGGGAGTTGGACATCAGATCCAACCCCGAGGGATACATGAACAGATACGACGCGCGTTTCAAACTGCAGGTCGCCAAAGAGGCCTGCAAGACCTCCACATCGGTCAAAGCCGT
>NZ_JBAWUK010000019.1:0-75373 GCF_037079935.1 Stenotrophomonas maltophilia group sp. Smal12
CGCCACCACCACCGCGGGAGTTGGGCGGGAGCACGGTCGAAATCACTTCGCCGGAGTCGAAGCCTGCGCCTCGCCACGTGTAGTTGACGCAGGAAATACCGTTGCAGACGGTCAGGACATCGCCGGTCTGAACTCGCGTCTGGGCTGTCCAGACGGTGGTCCGGCCGTCATTGAGCTTCTGGACCTCTTGGGAAAGCTGCTGGTTGGTCACCGGATCGGGATACGGGGTTGTCAGCGTGCATCCGGCGGTGCAGTTGATGACGCCAGGAAGCTTTTTCGCTTGAACGCTCCCGCTCGCCATGAACAGCAGCACGCCTGCAATGGCGGGAATGGAGTTTCTACCAAGCGAAGGATAATCCCAATCAGTCTAGCTTTCACAATAGGTCCTTATCGTGGGATGCAACAGTTCTTGAAGATTTCATTCGATGAAATGCGGGCTTTCTCTTTCTCCTGACTGCTCAGGTTTTTCTCATGGTTGGCAATGTCATTGGTGGTGGCAAAACGTGGGTCCAGCCGGTTGAGGACGCGGGTGTACGCCAGGGCGGCAACGGGATCGGCAGGAACGATGCCGCCATAGGTGTAGGCCATCGCCATGTCGCTGATGACATTGACGTTCCCTTGTGATTCCAGCTCGCGCAGATATCCGGTGGCGGTGTCCTTCCACGCCTCGAGCGCCGCGGGATCACGGATTGCGTCATCAAGCGAACCGATGACTTTCTCCGGCGATCGCGAGTAAGCGCGCATCGCTTCCTGCGAGCCCATGGCGGCGGCCTTCGAAAGCCAGTCGGCGTGATAGATGTCCCGATCCAGGGCCAGCGACTCGCACTCTCCGAGGATTCGTTCCGATCGCTCCAGGAACCAGTTGCCGGACCCGACCGTGGTGGCTGAATCCGCCAGCTTGTCAGCGCGATCCGAGATGAAGGTCTGGCACTGCTCGATGGTTCGATAGATTTCGTAGGTTGCTGTGGCATCTCCGGATTCGGAGCGCAGCATCAGTTGCTTGACGTGGGCGAGCGCGTCACCGGGAGGCCGGAACTCATTGCCTCTTACGATCTCGTAGGCTTTGGGTCCCACCGCCTTGTACGAGCCTGGCGGGATCTTGTTGTCCCGCTCAAGCCTCTGCGCGGCCGCCGCACCTGACGCAGGAAGCGGCCTTCCCTGGTCGGGCCTTTCATCGAGGCTGCCACTCTTCCAGGATTCCTCTGCCGTCACATCGACAGCCGCCTGCTGCCGGTAGCTGGACATTGCAACGGCTGCCACTGCCAGCACGGCTGCTAGCGCGACGAATCCGATTAGCCGCTTGCTCATCTATTGCTCTCACCTTCATTGCAGGAACCGGCATGGTTGCAAACGCGCGCCTCGCGTTCCATGTCCTGCAGCTAACGTTGTATGAATGGATCTCCCCCATTTCTGTTTGAGATTCATTCATGATTCGTTCACTTATTATTCACGCTTTCGGGAGTGGGCCCGACGATGTCGAGCTGTTGCCTGCGCCTGACCATCGGTACAGGTGGCACGCACCTTCCGGCGATCGGCATGAGGTGCAGTTTCGAAAGGCGCGGGAGAGGTAGAGCGGGTGATGGCCGAAGTGCATCGGCTGCGCAGGCACCAATAGCGGCTCACTCTGTATTGCGGTGGTCTCGCCTTGCTGGTGTTGACTGGCCTGCTGATGGGGCGACAGCCCAGCGCAACGCGCCGTTCGACGTGATCGAAACGATGGTGCCGAAGGACAGCTGCGGCCGATGTTCTCGGCTGAAGATGAGCGCTTGCACGCGCAGACTGTGCAAGCGATTACCCGTCGTGTGCTTCCTGGCAGGCCGCAGTCGCGCAATGCGATGCTTCAGCTGATCGACGGGGCGGGCCAGCTGCACCTGCAGTTGCAGGTCACGCCCAAAGGTGAGGTGACGCTGTCATTCTTGGATGAGCATGCAGACATCGCGCGCGTGGTCTCGGCGGAGCAGCTCTGATGTCCTGTTCCGGCCCCTGCACATCAATGTGAAGAAGTGCTTGCAATTCCTTCGCGACTACCGGAAAATGCCGGACTCGCTTCGGGGGACGGACTTCTGGTTCCGCCCGGTAGCGAAGCATCAAGTTCCAGCGCCAGCCTCATCGGCGATGGAGCGAAAGTTTCAGTGGTGGCTGTAGCTCAGTTGGTTAGAGTACCGGATTGTGATTCCGGTGGTCGGGGGTTCGAATCCCCTCAGCCACCCCACTGATTCAACCGCATCGGCGCAGCCGAAACGGTATTGCAATAAACAGAAAGCACGCTACAATGTGTGTCTGAGTTTCACGGGCCGTTAGCTCAGTTGGTAGAGCAGTTGACTCTTAATCAATAGGTCCAAGGTTCGAATCCTTGACGGCCCACCAAGACAGAAGCCACCTGGTACGCCAGGTGGCTTTTTTCTTATGGGTGTGACTCCCATCGTTCCGATGGATCACGCGTTGCAGAACCCGTTCGGCGTGGATCTGCAGCAGGAGCGGGGCTCGCAGTGCTGGTTTCAACCACGTTGAAAAAAGTGCTTGCACCCACCGAGCGGATCGGGTCATAATTCGCGCCCCGATTTCGGGCTGTTAGCTCAGTTGGTAGAGCAGTTGACTCTTAATCAATAGGTCCAAGGTTCGAATCCTTGACAGCCCACCAGACGAAAGCCACTTGGTTCGCCAAGTGGCTTTTTTCTTGCCTGTTCGCTGAGGGGCATCTGCAGATGCCAGCGGTGCTGGCTGGAGTGGAGCCCCCTTGAGTCAAGGGGGCGCGGCGAAGCCGCGGGGATGTGGCGGCTGATGAAGTGGGGCCCGCGCTTTGCCGCGCAAAGCGTGGGGCTGCGGCGCGAATGCGCGGCAGCTTCCCACTTGGTTCGCCAAGTGGCTTTTTTCTTGCCTGTTCGCTGGGGGGGGGGCATTTCATCCGCGCATGGCGTGGATCGACTGAAGCAATGCTGAAATCAGGGTCATACGCGTCATCAGTGTTATCAATGCTGTGCGCTGCATCTCACCGCATCGCATCCTGCATCGCACCCAATGGATCTTCCGCGCCGACGGCGCATGCACGAAGGAAGATGTTGATGGCTCATATCAATCGATTGCACCGCACGCTGTGGGTTTCCTTCGCGTTGCTGGCACTGGCGGCCTGCGCGCCCGCCGACAATCCCGCGCAGACCGTCGAACGCGATGCTGGCACTGAAAGTGCTCCTGCGCGCCCGGTCGGTGAGGCCATGCAGATGCAGCCGGCTCAGCCGGCAGAGCGGGAGGCCCTGCCCGATGCGGTGGACGTGCAGCGCAATGCGGATGGTTCGGTGGATGTGCGCAAGGCCACGCCGGAGCCGGCGGCCCTGCGGCGCACCGGCGACGGGGGCGTGGAGATCCGCAAGGTGGATCCTGCAGCCGGGCAGGGTGCCGATACGGCGTCGGCCAAGGCCAGGCCGCAGCAGTGAACCCCGCCACCCCGGATGAGCTTGCGCTCGCCGGGGTGGTTCAACGCGCGGGCTGCGCACCATTGCCATGTTCAGTTTTGTGCAGGCCTTCCGCTTCCCGCCATCGCCTGCGACAATGAACACCTGCGCCGGCCACGCGAAAGTGGCGGAATTGGTAGACGCCCTGGATTTAGGTTCCAGTGAGGGTGACCTCGTGCGGGTTCGAGTCCCGCCTTTCGCACCATCTGGCCGAGCACAGATTGCCTAAGTGATTGAAAAATAAGCTGGCGACGGTCAGTTGTCCTATTGGATTCCCGCTTTGGCAATTGATCCCTGTCTCGGAACGTCACCTGTTCCGTTCGAGGCGGCTGGGAGGCGGAACTGCTCCAGTGCAGACATGCCTTGGAGCGATTGCTCGGCCAGTACCTTCGCGTAGACCGCTGAGGTGGTCTGGATGTCGCGGTGTCCGAGCCACTCCTGCACGAGCTTGATGTTGCCGGTCGCCAGCAGCAGCCGAGTGGCGCACGTATGGCGGAGCGCATGCGGTACGCACTCCTTCTCGGAAGCGAGATGTGTCCCCTTGATGGCCCATTGCCACAGCCGGTCGGCGCGCGTGCGATTGAGCATCGTGAAGGGGCCGTCCGATGTGGCCGCCAGGGCGTCCTTGCGCCGCTGTAGAACCTCGGCGACACGGGCGGTGCAGGGTAGGGTGCGGGGACGCCCCTTCTTGAGCGTAGCGTGCCGCCAGAAGCGGACGTGGAGCCTTCCGCCCTGATCGACTACTTCGGACCACCGGATGCCGATGGCCTGGCTCATGCGGCAGCCCAGGTCGGCGAGGCACACGAACAGGTCGCGGTAGTCCGCCCCGTCGCGCACCCGTGGGTGCCCTCCGGCAGGGCCGTTCGGGAGCGTGTCCCACTCCAGCAGCCGCGCCAGGATCAATTCCTCGTCCTCAACGTTCAGGACGAACGTGCGTGCGTTGTCCCTCTCGTCGGCCAAGCTGTACTCGGGCAGCTCTCCCAAGAACCGGCCGGCCTTCCTCTCGCGTTTCAGTAGGGCAAGGAGGCACTGCATCTTGCGGTTCACGGTGGCGGGAGCCGCCTTGTCGGCGAGCATGCGCTGCGCCATGTCGTTGACCGCGGCCTGCGTGATGTCGTTGATGGGCGTTTCCTCGCCCAGGTAGCTCTGGACCACCTTGCAGTTGGTACGCACGGTGTCGATGGACCGGAGCTTGCCCCAAAAGTTGCGGTCGTCCAGCGCGTCGTCCATCGCGTCCTTGAGGGTGCGCTGGCGGACCTTGGCCTTCGCCACGGCCATCTGCACCGACCGGGACTTGCCCCGAATCAGCTCCCGCAGCGCGTCCTCTGCAATCTCGGGGTCGTCGCGCAGGGCGTCGAGGACCGCCTGCTCCTTGCGCTCGGCTGCCACGCGGTCGCGGGTGCCGGTGGACAAGCGCACGCGCCGGTATCCCTCCTGCACGTCGAGCATGTAGTAGCGCTTATCGGGCGCACCCGGCTTGGGCGCGGTCCCTTTGAGGCGAAGGGCCATGTGTATCTCCAGAAATGAAAAAGGCCCGCACTAGGCGGGCCTCGGGGCACAACGGGGTGTTGGGGGTTAGGCGGCTGCGACGCGCGCCGTCACCTTGCGGTTGACACGTTCTGCGAGCGAAGCCAGCCAGTGCAGCGCCTTGGTCGTCGGGAAGATCAGGTTGCGCTTGCGGTAGGCGGGATCAGGGCGCTGCTCTAGGAAGTCAGGCCCCGGCTCGCGGTTACGCTTGATAGACGACAGGTCGAGCACATTGCGGCTCACTGCGGAGGGAGAGAGTCCGCCGAGGACGCGCTCAAGGTCCACCTGCTGAATGCCCGGCTCGTCCACAACGGCGAGTAGGGTGAGGATGCGGGTGGCGGTGATGTCCTCGTCGATCTCTTCCCGGAAGGCTGACAGTGCGGTTGTGAGAATGGCCGTCAGTTCTTTCTGCGAGAGATTCATGGTGCGCTCATTTTCCGTAAGGGGATGGTTCCCCCTTGGGAAACCATCAGGGTCTATCTTGGAGCCGCAATGTAAGGATTACAAGGCCCAAGCCAATGTTGATGGCATTCTTGCCAATTTTGTCCATCCAGAAACCACGCTGCCAAGGCGTGGGGGAGGGGTCGATTCCGATCTCATATCCAAAGGCTTTCACGAACAGGTCCAGGTACTTCTGCCCTGCGAAGGGGCCGTCCTGTCCCCTGCTCACGGCGTTGTAATGCGCCGCCACCCCCGGCTGCGCTCCACAAAAAGGTCTTACGTTTCAGTGTTTTAAGAACGGTAGTGCCAGCATCGCCGCCAGGGTCACAATGGCCCCGACCACGGATGCAAAAAACAGTCCTTGCCCTACGCGGACTACCGCGCTGGCTATTGTCCGTCTCACCGTACTCATAGACTGAGAACGCCCCCCTGGTCGTCTGCGGATGCGCAGCCCGACAGCATGACGCTGCCGTCGGGCAGACTACAGGCCACAATGATGGCGCGTCCGTAGGAATCAAGTACCACGGGAGAGATTGATCCCGACTGGTGCAGTGAAGTCATGGCCGCGGGGTCTCCGTTGGGGCCGCGGGTGGGACCGGATACGACACCCGCCAGCCACAGTCCTCGGGGACGACCGAGAACTGGACGCGCTCGTTGAGTAGGCCGAGCATCGCGCGGAGAGCGCCGCGCTTCTCGTTATGGTCGAAATTGATGGTCCGAATCATTCGGGCACCTCGTAGGTCCGTTCATGCAGGACCAAAACCTCCCGCTCGAATACCAAGAACGGGCCGAACTGGTGGACGCGGAGGGCCACGTTGACGATCACCAGGGTCGAGTTTGCGGTGAAATCTGCGTTACGCATATGTAAGTCTCCTGTTATGCAAGTGCTACAAATGGAACAATGAGTGCCAAATATCGAGATTGGCCTTATGATTAGGGCTGAAGGGCGTGATCGCCACTCCCGACCCCAAGGACCGTTCGATGATTGACCCCCGCGTAGAAGTCGCCATTACGGCCCTTCACCTAGTCGTATGGGTGTGGACTAGCTCGGTGCCGGCGCATCGCACATACCTGTATTGGCGCAGGGTCTTGCGGAAGCGGCGTTAGCGGCTCCAGAAGTAGAAGCCGCTCACCTCAAACGCGTCACCGTTGAGCCGAATGTCGCGGCCATAGCTCTCGTAGTCGAAGTAGCGGGAGAGGGCGTCGGGCACGCCGTGGAGAAGCCCCGATTCGTCCACATAGTTCTCGGCAAAGTCGGCCCAGCTATCGAACTGGCCCACGTAGGCTTCGTGGAACTGCTCCACGGTCACATCGTCGAGGCCCTCGTGGTCGCAGAAGGCCGTGTAGGCAGCGCGTTCGGTGTCGTTGTGCAACTCGTCCAGCCGCTCTTGCAATGCGCACAGCTTGTCCAGGTCGGGGTGCTCGCCCCAGGTATCCCCGAACACGTCGTCGTAGTCGTGGACGGCCCACTCCTCGGCGCTGGCGACCTTGCCGCTTCCGCCACACGCCGTGCATTCCGCCCCGCCGAATACTCGGGGGACGTATGTGGTTCCAGTACCGCCGCAATCCGGGCAATCAACGGTCACGTTCGGGTGCGGCGACTCGCGCAGGATGCGGGCAATCTCATCGCGCACGTCGTCGGCGTCGCGTCCCTCCAAGTCGATCCACTCGCCGTGCAGGACGCCAGCGTTATATGAGGCAAGGCAGGCAACGTAGATTTGCATGGTGTGCTCCAGAAATGCGAAGGCCCGCACTAGGCGGGCCTCGGGATCAGGGGTGGTTATCGGTCAGTGCGCCCAATCGGGCTTGACGTTCAGCAGGTAGGCGGCGGCCACTGCGCGGGCGGTGTCCTCGTCGGCCACGTCGGCAATCCACCACCAGCGGTCCTTACCGGCCCAGCGGTAGACGCCCCAAAACTGCGCGGCCATCGGTGCGCAAGGCTCGACGCTCCCGTCGAACTCTTGGCGGGGACCGTAGGAGACCGATCGGTCGCCCAGGGTGACCAGCTTGTCACCGGCAGGTACAGCCAGCTCGTTGTCATTGCTCATTGCGACAGGCCCTTTGCGTGTTCGATGGCGCGATCCAGTGCGCCGGGGATGTTGTGAAAAATGCCGTGGCGTGTCGAGTGGGTGAGGCCGATTTTGTAGACCTCAAAATGGTTCGGCCCCTTGCGCAGCACCCATGCCTTTTCGGTCTCGAACAAGATGTCCTCCTCGCGGTAGCTCATCGCGCGGCTCCCATGCCCTCGGCGATCCATGCGCGGGCCTGCTGCTCGGCGCGGGCCACGCCATCGGCGGTCTCGTGGTTGATGCCGTTCCTCGACAGCCACCCGCCCAGCGGGTCGGCGATGTCGTAGGCCCAAACGCCGCTCCACTGCTCGCCGACCTCCTGCCAGAGGCGGTGCAGCATGCGCGCCACCTCGACAAGAAATTCGGAGTCCTCAATGCCCAGCGGCGCGGTGCTCATCGGCTCGGGCCACGTCCACCCGCTCGCCAGCTGCGCGAGGTCGATGGGGTCGAAGTCGGTATCCCTGATTGCGCGGTTGACCACGGTGGCGAACTCCTCGGCTTGCTGCGGCGTCATCGCGGTCGCCGCCAGTTGTTCGTGATAGCGCCCCGGCTGTGCCAGGAACACGTTGCGGGTTCCGTAGGTGCGCAGTTCCATCACAGCACCCCCAGCCCGCGCAGCACCGGCATCACCAGCGCGTTGGTCTCGTCGTTGTCGCTCCAGTCGCTCGCGGCGTCGTCCCCGTTCTCCCAAATCAGGAGCACAAACCCCGCCTTTGTTGCGTCCGGGCGGTAGAACCGCAGGTGATCGTGGTCGGTAGAGGCGAGGGCCTCCAACACTTCTTGCCGGTCGCGGCTGTGCCGCACCGTGGTTTCTTCGCCGTCGTAGACGCCGAGCGAGTAACCAGCGGCGAGGGCGGCATCCACCAGCGCCACGGCTATGCGCTTCGCGCTCTCGGGGGCGTAGTTGTCGAGGTTCATGGCTTTCTCCGGGCAACAAAAAAGCCGCCTTGCGGCGGCTGATGGGTTCGGGTTAAGCGCGGAGCGCGTCGCTGCACAGGGCTTCCGGGTATGACGAGTCGCGCATTGGCATGACGATCAAAGACGCGCACCTGATGCTCGGATCGGTGATGCCGCCAATACCGAACATGGCCGCCACGTCGCCGCCAGTCACCGGAATCAGTGAAGTGGCCTTGCCGCCGAATGCCTTGCAAATTACACCGGCCGCCTTCACTACGCCTTCGAGGACGGCAGGCGCGAATCCGGACAGCTTGAGTTCGTTCGGCTTGGACACCGCAGCACGCCAGTCCGGGTAGGTTCCATCAACGGCAGCAAACTCAATGGCCTGGCCTCCGCGCTCCGCCTTGAACCGGCTGGCATCGTCCACGGCGCTGAAATAGACATCGCCCTTCATCTTGGCGACCAGCTCGCACGCATTGCGCGGCACGATGATCTTGCCAATGTCCCACGGCAGGCTGGTACGCACCACAAGCATGCGGTGGCCGTCTGTAGCAACGATGATCGCACCATCGGCGTGCGACTCAATCAGCACGCCATTCAAGTAGAAGCGAACGTCATTCTTGGGGGCCACATGCAGAGCGGCGGCGATCAGGGCGGAAGGAATTTTGTTCATAGCTTTCTCCGGGCAACAAAAAAGCCGCCTTGCGGCGGCTTCGGGGGATTGGGGTAGGGCGCTGTTAGAGGAACAGCTTGGTCAGCGTGACGATGCCAGCCACAAAGGCCGTGGCGACCACCAGCGGATACCACCGGGTCTCCATCATCAGCTTGTCGCTCTCGCGGTTGATCTTGCGAATCTCAGCGGTGAGCTTGCGCACTTGCAAGTCCTCCAGTGGTCCATTGGTGCTCATGGTAGCTCCAAAAAAGACCCGCCGTCACACGTCGGCGGGGTGTGGAAAACCGGGTTGACGAAAGGGGATCAGATGACAACGGGGGATGGACAAGGCGCAACTTGGGTGCGGTTCTTGTGTGCCTGGCGCTCCCGCTCGTTGAGTCGGGCGCGGTGCTCGCGGATGCCGCGGCGGATGCAACCGGCCACGTAGTAGTCGCGGGCGGTCATATCAAACGGGATCATCGTCATGGGTTGCTCTCCAGTGAATCGGACCACCAAAACGCCCCATCACAACGGTAGGGGCGCTTTGGCGGTCAGACTCATGCTCGTAAGGCATGGAATCTGACCGTCGCCAGCTTCCGGGAGCGCCTCCAGCTCGCCTAGGAATCCCGTACAGATGGCCCCGCTCTTTCTGGCGGTGACCCGGTATCCGTGGCGGCCTTCATCGGCCCTTACACTTCCCGGCGCGGCTAGTGTTCCCAGCTCCCCGCGTTCTGCCGTGGGCGGCGCTCCTGCCTGCCCCTTTCCTACTGTCCCGACCGCACCCTGCGGCCGTTGTTCGATGGTGGGCATTATGCCCTTTTGCTCCCGGTTTGTCAATCACTCCC
Source organism: Stenotrophomonas maltophilia group sp. Smal12 (assembly GCF_037079935.1). Lineage (NCBI taxonomy): Bacteria > Pseudomonadati > Pseudomonadota > Gammaproteobacteria > Lysobacterales > Lysobacteraceae > Stenotrophomonas > Stenotrophomonas maltophilia group sp. Smal12. The sequence goes on from NZ_JBAWUK010000019.1 coordinate 9,881, forward strand.
GGCAGGGGGATGGTTGAGCCGGACGTTACCTGCGGTGCGCTTAGGGGCCTTTGGGGCTAGTCCTCAGTGCTGGCGGGATAAGCTCTAGGTGCTGTCGATCCATCGGTCGCACGTCTGTCGCCGCCTTTTCCGCTGCCGCCGTGTTGCTGGCGACGGGTATAGATTAGATCAATCCCCGCATGGCTGTCAATACCCCGATGGCAACGATTTTGGATGGTCGCAGGGAGCGCCTAGCGCGCGCGTGGGGAGCTTCTATAGGCGGGGCGGTAGGGGTGCCCGTGGCGGGCCTTGCGTGGGCCGTGGTGGCGCATTGGCTGGCCGTGGTGGGCGGCAGGTGGGCATAGGCCGGGCAGGGTGTGCCGAGGTGGTCGGCAGGTGTGCCGAGGTGGTGCCGAGGTGGGCGCGTGGCGGTCAGGGCAAAAAGACAGATAGGGACAGACAGGGGCGCGAACGTTTGAGCGCGGATGTCCGCAGGTTGCCCAGGTATCGCATGGGATTGCCTAGGCACTGGATACCTAATCCGGTGGTTCACCTTTGGAATCAGTAGGTTAGCCGAGGTGGTGACGCCGCAGGTGACGCGAAGGGGGCGCATCGTGCCTTACGCTACAGGGGGCGACCCCCTACGGGGGGTGATCGCGCCGTTCCAAGTAGTTGGATACTCCTTCGGAAATTTGCCGCAAACCTTTCGACCACCTCTGTCACTTCGAGGAGACGTTATGTACGCCCGCCGATACACGATAAGAACCGCTACCGCGATCACCGTCCTGGCCTTAGTGCTCGCAGGACTCCCTGCCGCGTACTTTCAGACCGGCGTAAGGAGCGCTGAGGAGTTGCGTTCCTGGAACGAGCAGATCATCGAGAACGACGCCTCGCCGCAGGTGTTGGTTGATGAGGCGGTGCGGACGTTTGACGCCGCGACGAATGACCTCATCAGCAACCGCAATTCCCGCAACCTGTTTCTCCAGCTCGCTTTGGGCATCCCGGCGCTCGCTTGGATTGGTGCGGGCGTGGTGCTATGGGTCATCAAGGATGGGACGGAGGTCTAGTCCGCCGCAGTGGCACCCAAGGAGGACAGAGGAACACCCCAGGAGTGCATAGGAGAACTGTAGCTCTACTTGATGGTGAATACCAATGAATAGAACTCTATAGTCCTGCTAGAGTAATACTTAGGTCTTACTATGATAGCACCCTTGTCAAGCCCTCCCAGTGCTCCGTGGTCGAATAAACTTAGCGGTTGGCATAGACATTACAACGAGCATCTATGGCATCGCTCAATACCCTCCTCATTCGCTTGGCGGCGCTGGTCACTGTCCTCTCGCTGGTCTGTGCTGGAGTGCCCGCCGCATATCAGCACGCGAAGCTTCGAGCAGCACGGGAGCTGGTCGAACGTACCCGCGAGGTCATAAACGATGACACGACCGCGTACAGCGTGGTGGCCGATGCGGTGCCAATTCTGGATTCTGCACTGACTGAGGCCGCGCAGCACGAGCACATGAGAGGCCTACTCGTGGAATTCACGATTGGCGTCCCGCTGATCGTTTGGTTTGTCGTCTTGGCTGTAATGTGGTGGTTCAAGGATGAAGAATTGGCGTGATAGCTGAACTGTTCACTTTCAGGTAGAGTCGTTTCCTGTCTTTTAACTGGCCGTCGTGTACGGTACGAACCGTTTGGGGAACGTAGGCGTGGGAGAACGCGCGATGGCTACGGATGCATACAGCCAGGGTCGGCTCGGCTCGTTGTTGGTCATGGAAGATGATCCTGACCTCTCAGGGATGTTGAAGGAAATCCTGGCGATGCAGGGTTACGAGGTCGATGTGGTCGCCTCCGCTGCCGATGCATTCGACCGCATAGAGGCGAAAGCATTTCACGCGGCGATCTTAGACATCCAGACGCAGGACGGAGCATCAATGTCCGTCGCCGATTACCTGCTGTCGCACCGAATTCCCTACATGTTCGCGTCCGGGGTGCCGAACCCGCAGCTCCCTGACGCTCACCAGTGGGCGACCTTTCTCCCGAAGCCGTACCGCATCAAAGAACTCATGAGCGCCCTTGATAGGACTCGCCAAATCGGCATTCCTGTTTAGGCGCGTCCATGCGCCAGTAGTTCAGGTCCGGCGTTTTAGGAAACGCTTTGTAACCGTGTCGTAGGTCTGCACCGGAGGACCGCTGTAGAGGTCCGTCGAGCAGGCCATGAGGACTGCTTCGGTCGCGTTGTGGCCTGCCTTCATGGCGGCCAGGGCAATCGCACCACCACTACCGGCGACGAGGAAGTCGCGCCGGAGGTCGAGAGGGAGACCGTCGTGGTAGAAGGCCACCGGGTTGTCCCGCAGGCCGACCACGAGGATCGTGTACTCGCCCTTGGTCAGTTCGTCGAATCCCTCCGACAGCTCGCGCACGGCTCGCTGGATGTGGGAAGTGGTGCCCGCGCCGAACACCACCAGGTCGCGCCCGGTGGTGTCGGTGGTGCGGTAGAACTTCTCCTCCTCGTACCGCAGATCACCAGCGGTGACCTGCGAGTCGATAGCAACGAGCCGGCCGTCAAAGGCCAGCGTGGTCACTGCTTGATGTGCTCCCGCCAGTAGCTCGGGGTGAACGCAGCCCACTCGATGTCGTTCACGTCATCCCACAGGCGCTCCGCGGCATTCCGCAGGTGCTCCCACAGGCCGCCGAGGACGACGTAGGGCAGCGCCAGGAACACGACGACGAACAGCCAGCCGGTGTAGGTGCGACGGGAGGTCTCGCGCAGGCGCTCCAGGAGCCACTGCGAGGCGAGGGCAATGCGTAGCGCTACGTACCCCTTAGCGCGCTCGTAGGCGCGCACCAGGCGCTCGCTGGCGCGGTTGTAGATGGTCTTGAAGTTCATGGGTTCCGGTTAGGTGTTGCGGATGGTTGCCAGGGCCTTCGCGTAGAGCGCGTCCCAGGTGTCACGGTGCGGCTTGCCCGGCCGCCAGTTGCGGACGTAGTAGTCCCATGCGGCCTGGGGGTTACCCAGGGCGGGCAGCGGACGCGGATCGGTGAACAGCAGCAGGCGAGCGAACGCACAGGCGAGCACGTCGTCGGAGGCGAGCGCCTCGTTGACCGCAGCGGTCGAGGGACGCTCCAGACGCGCGGAGACGAGCTGTGAGGCGCGTGCGGAGGTCGCCGGGTGACGGAGTACACCTGCGGTGCCGCCGCCCGCCTCGAACTGCCAGAAGCCGCGTGCGGGGCCTTTGATCTGCCTGCGGTGCTCGAAGCGAGATTCCTGGAGACCAATGGCGAGCAGCATGACCTTCGCTTCGGGAGTGAAGGCCACGCCGGGGAGCAGCCGGGCCGCCGCGGGGATCAGGTTGTCCCTGACCTCCACGAGGCTCGGCAGCTTTGCGTCGGTCATACCGGCGCGTAGGGGTTCGACTGGCCGCCCTGGGTGTGGCAGCAGGGAGCGTGGTTGCAGTCGCACGGCGTTACCGGCGCGGGTGCGCTCGGGCCGTCGTTGTCGTCGTCGTTCTTGCGGCGCAGGAACAGGTACAGCAGGCCAGCGGCGGCGAGCGCCATCAGCCACGCAGCGAGCGTGTTGGACATTGGGTCTCCTACAGGATGTCGAGGTAGTTGTCGGGTGACGGCATGCGGCCGGTCACGGACTGGATGAAGGAGGCGTACTCGCGGTCGAGCAGCTCCTCCAGGTAGCGCTGCTCCTCCTTGGACACGTCTCGGGAGAGCTGGTCGGCCCAATACTTCACGGCCATCGCCAGCGCTTCGAGGCGGTCGTCGTGGCGCAGTGCGCCGCGGTCGCGCGTGATGCGCGTCAGCTGGTAGCACAGCTGGTACTTCTGTTCGGACTTCTGATCGGCGCGGATGATCGAGGCATCGACCACCAGGCGGTGCTGGTTCAGCACCGGCTCCAGCACGTCGATGATTCGGTTCTCCTTCGAGGTGCCGTAGTGCTTCACCTCCTCGATGGAGCACGGGTACACGCGCGCCAGGACGCCGGAGAGCATCTTGGCGAACATGCCGTCACCGAAGTTCGCCTCAATGAGGACTGCGGAGACCTTCTCGGCGCGCGCGATGTGCGCCAGGGTCTCCAGCGTGTCGTCGTCGTAGCCGCCCTTGGTCGCACCAGCGCGGCGCGCGTAGAGCATGCCGCGAAGCATGCCGACGACCGCGTAGCCGGTTTCGTCGCCACCTCGGCCCGAGGGGTCGATGGCGAGTACCTTGCCGGTGAACTCCTCCATTTCCGAGGCGAGGTACATGGGCCGGTACAGGCGGTCGCCAGTGAAGCCCACGGACGGGATGTCGCTGACGATGTACTCCGGGCCGCTGCTGTAGACCACGCGGATCGGAGCGACCTCGCGGTCCACGTCCATCACGATCAGGTCGGACAGCTTGAGCGGGTACTTCTCGGCGTCGGACAGCGACGCATCGAGCATGAACTGGAGCATGAAGCCGGAGCGTCCGTAGGACGCCTCGCGCTCCATCAAGTCCTCATCGGAGAAGCGGACGCTCTCGCAGTTCTTCCAGGCGAGCTTGGGGTTCGCGTCGAACGCATCGGCGATCATCGGCGCGAGGCGGTCGCCGTACACCTGACGGTGCTTGGTGTCCTTCGGGTAGCGCGCAGGCCAGATGCGGATGACGTAGCCGCGCTCGGGCAGCTTGTTGTAGAGCGACTCCTCGGTCTGCGGAGTGCCGAGGTAGATGATCTCGCCGCCAGGCTTGAGCACCGCGTCGAACTCCTTGACCAGCTCGGCGAGCTTCTCGCGCTGCACGACGGTCATGGAGTTCTTTGGGACTTCGATGTCGTCCGCGATGATGGTGTCGGCGCGGGAGCCGGTGAGCTGGCCGTTGATGCCGACCGACTTCACCGAGGGCGACTGATCGGGCTGCGCGGGACCGACATCGAACGCCAGGTTCGAGTTGCGCTGGTCGGGACGCGGGCGCAGGTGTTGCAGCTCAGGCAGGGTTTCGATCAGGCGCTTGACGAACACCGAGAACGCATCGGCGCGTTCCTTCGATGCCGAGACCACCATGATCTTGTGCTGGGGGTCTTTCCAGAGGAGCCAGCAGACGTAGGCGGCCGTCACCCAGGACTTGCCGACGCCGCGGTACGCCATGATGACGCGACGGCGCGGGCCGGTTTTCAGGAACTCGCAGATGTCGTACTGGATCGGAGTGGGGCTTGGTAGCCCCAGCTCCTTCCAGACGTACCAGGCGAAGTTGCGGAAGTCCTCGAAAGGGTGACGAACGTGGAGGCTCGTCATGCCCTCCATCAGTTCAGCCGCCCATCCTCAGCGGGATCGAACGGGAACTCGGACACCTTGTCGGCCAGCTTGCCCAGCGGTGAGCCGGGCGGCGTGGCCGCAACGTCGATGCCGTTGTCCTTGAGAAACTGCCGGGCCACGTTGAGGATCGAGGCCAGGCCCTTCGCGTCCGACTCCATCGAGTCGATGGTGTCGGCGAGCTTGTCAGCGACTGCGGCGTGCAGTCGCTCCAAGGCATCCTTGGGGGCGGTCACTTGTTGACGACGCGGTTCAGTACGGTCTCCAGCGCGGACGTGCCGAGCGACGCCAGGATGCACGCGAGCGCGACCTGGGCGACGAAGGAGACGCCGGGGATGAAAATGACGATGGCACCAGCGGCAAGGCCGGTAGCGCCAGAGAGGATTGCGCGGCCGAGCGCCTGCTTCCAGGTGATCGGATCGTTCGACGTGAGCATCTTTGCGATGCCCACGATGAGGCCGACGCCCGCGAGAGCGCCGACCAGCTTCACTTCATCGTGCATTAGGTCTCTTGTAGGTGGTGGATGCGTTAGAGCGGACGACCGAAGCTGTACTCGTAGTTGCCGGTCAGGGTGATCTGCGTGACGCCATCGGTGACGACGACTGTGAACTGCCCCATGCGGGAGGTGTTCCGCCCAGAGGCGGTCACAGTGCCACCGAGGCCGCTGCCGGAGATCGACGCGCCGCCTGTGACGGAGCGGGAGACCACGGAGTAGTTGCCGGTGCCGCCCGAGCAATAAACGCTGAACGACTCGCTGACCGTGCCGTTGGTGGACTGAGGCCAGTTACCCATCAGGTAGCTCGGCGACAGCGATGCTTGGAACGGCGTCGCCTTGACCGCGTTGTAGAACTGCGAGGCGTAGATCGGGCCGCTCGTGGGGACGCCGTAGTTGGCCGGAACGTCGGGCACCAATCCACGTCCTCGGTAATACTGGTCCGCGTAGATCGGGTAGCCGCCGCCAAACTCGGCGCGGATCATTTCCCAGGAGATAGGGCCGGAGCCGGGGAGGGCCATCAGGCACCTCCCCCAAGGTCCGCGACGCGCTTACGCAGCGCCTGCACCTCAGCGATAAGGAAGGGAATAGCCTTCTCCCACTGGATCGTCTTGATGCCGTTTGCGTGCGTGGCGACCATCAACGAGTAGACCTCCTCGGCCTCCTGCGCGATGCCGCCGACCTCGTGATCCGCGCTCGGGTGGAACGTGGGATTCAGCTCGGCGATTGCCTTGGCATCCCAATCGAACTCGCGTACACGGAAGCGGTCGAAGAAGTCGGCCACCTTGGAGGCCGAGGCGTCCACGATGTTCTTCTTTAGACGCGCATCGGACGCATAGGCGACGATGTTGCCCGTGGCGACCCAATTGTTGCTGCCGTCGCGGTAGGCGCACCACGAGAAGGCGTTGCTGGCGAGGAAGCCGTGGTTGTTGTCGTTGCAATGGAGCCAGTGCGTGGTCCCGTTGTCGGAGTCGTAACAGGTGATGGTTGGCGAGTAGCTCTCCAAACGGAGGTCGCCACCGCTACCGCCTGGGCCAGCGATAAGGAATCCCTTGCCGCCGTAGGTGCGAACCCAGGTGCTGTCCTGCATCCAGATGCCGCCGCCGTGCGCTTCCGAGTACCAGCCGGTGCCGGACTGCTGGGAGCGGAACCAGCCAGCGTTGAGGTAAATCTGATCGCCGACCGTCAGGCGGCCCGCAATGTTCGCAGCACCGTTCCAGTACAGGTTGTACCAGCTGTTCGTGTTCACGCGGGTGATCGAGCAAACGTCATCGCCAGCGCCGTTCGTTCCGTGGATGTACGCGGTTCCCGCTGCACCCATGCCGGTCAACCGCAGCGGCGCGCCATAGGCCAGAGTGACCTGCCCGGTGAAGGTTGCGCCACCCAGGCTCGCCTTGCCGTCCAGTGCGGACTGGAGGCCGCTGACGTTTGCGATGGTGTGCGTGTGACCGGCGTCGGCCTTTCCTGCCGGGTTGAAGTTCGCCGAGGTCCAGACGGTGCCGCCAGCGTTGAGGGACGCGACGCCACCCGTGCCATCGCCGAATCGGAACTCCAGCGAGTTCGCAGCTGGCGGCACGTACACATAGCGATCCAGCGACCCCAGGTACATGACGCCGGACGTGGCCTCGCCGCCAAATCCCTGCACACGAATCTGCCCGGAGGCGAACGTCTTGACGCCACCGATGGACTGATCGTCGGTCACGTTGACGACGTTGGCGATCTCGGCGGCGGTATGCGTGTGGCCGATTGCCGACTTCCCGTCGAGCGCCGCTTGCAGCCCGGTTACGTTTGCGATGGTGTGCGAGTGGGACGCCGCCGCTTTGCCGTCGAGCGCGGACTGGAGGCCGGTCACGTTGGCGATGGTGTGCGTGTGCGTCGCCGCCGCCTTGCCGTCGAGCGCCGTCTGCGTCGCGGTGCTGATCGGCTTGTCGAGGTCGGCGGTATTGTCCACCTTGTCGAGGCCGACCTGCGCCTTGGTGTGCGTGTGGGTGCTCGGCGGGTAGGTCGTCGGCTTCCCGGTGACGTGGGTGTTGAAGTCCACGTCGTCGCGGGTCGCCAGCGCGCCCAGGCCGCCGATGTCGCCAGCCACGAGGGTCACGTCGCCCTGCTTACCGGCGACGCTGGTGACCTGATCGGTGTTGTCGATCTTCTCCCAGGTAGCGCCGTAGAGCGCCTGGTCGCCGACTCGCCAGTGGATGTCGCCCACAGTGCCTTCGCCGACCACCTTGTAGAAGTGACCCTTCACCGGGTTGGCCGGGAACGCACCAGTGCCGGCATCCCACGATCCCATGTAGACCAGCGAGCCAGTGACGGCAGCCTGCGCCTGGGCGGCCCAATGCTTCGCCGAGAACTCGCCCGGCGAGACCTCGGTGCCCTGCGGCGCGTTCGCGTACAGGCCAGCCTTGTCGCGGGCAGCCTCGGCAGCGGCCTTGGCCGACGATGCGGTCTGCGCCGAGATCGAGGCGGCAGACGCCGAGCCGGACGCAGCGGAGGCATGACCGGCTGCGGTGGTCGCCGAGCCAGCAGCCTCGCCAGCCTTGGTCGCCGCGGCGGACGCCTGGGCTTCCGCCCGGTTGGCCTGGGTGGTCGCCTGAGTGACCGAGGTCGCTGCGGCGGTCGCGCTGTCGGCGGCTGCGGCAGCCGATGCTGCGGCAGCGGTGGCGTCAGCTTCCGCGCGGTCGGCCGCGTCGGTCGCATAGCCCAGGATGGTCTGCGCCTGATCCCGTGACGTGGCGGCAGCAGTCGCCGCTGCTTGCGCGTCGGAACGCGCCTGACCCGCTGCGGTGGCCGACGTGCCCGCCTGGCTTGCGGAGCCAGCCGAAGCCAGCGCCGAGGTGGCCGAGGCCGTCGCCGAAGCGGCGGCGTCCACTGCGGAGCTTGCCGCCTCGGTCGCGCTGTCGGAAGCCTCGGCCGCCTTGGCAGCAGCGAAGGTCGCCGCGTCGGCGGTGGCCTGCACGTCGTCGTCGATGCTCGCGGCGGATTCCGCAGCGCGCACGGCGGATGCTTCGGCAGCGTCGGCGAAGCCAGAGGCGTCATCTGCGGACGCCTGCGCGGCGTTCGCCATGCCGGTTGCCACGGACACCAGGTCGCGCACCTGCACGACCGAGCCGGTCAGCTCGTCGGTCAGCCCGGCCACGTCCTTCTGGAGCTGCGGGAACGAGGGGAGGGTGTGGTTGTTGCCCAGGCCGTCCGTCACGACGACGGTGCCTTCCTCCTGAGTCAGCAGCGCGATCATCTGATTCTCGCGCCGGTTCCAGCGGTCTACCAGCGTCGAGAGGCGCGAGGCCAGCTCGGCGTTGGAGACGTAGCCGGGGGTAGTGCTCATGCGGTGCTTGGGTTCTCTCTGAGGGTTATCGGATGCCGAAGGCGAAGCCGCCAATCGACGTGATGAGGTAGTTCGGGTAGGCCGGGGCGTCGTAGCCGTGGACCTGCGGAGGCGGGCTGGATGCGCGGCACCGCACGCGGAATGCGCGGGCACCGCCTGTCCATGCGCCGGACGCCGAGAGCGTCACCGACTGCTCGTAGGTGTAGAAGTTGGACGCAGTGAAGGTGTTGCCGTCGCCGCCCATCTGCTGAATCAACGCGCGGTACATCGGCGGCTCGTGCGAGGCGATGACGACCCACACAGAGTCGCGCAGCTCCTCCAAGATGACGTGCAGCCCGTAGACGCGCGTGTTCGCGGTGACGGTCACCGACACGGAGGGCGTATGACCCTCGCCAGCCAGCACCGGAGCGCCGAGCCAGAACTCGTGGATCGCCACCCAATCGCCGAGCGGGATGAAGTTGTTGCCCGCCTGGTAGCAGAGGCTCGTTGCCCCGGTCCACCACACGCCGGTCGCCGACTGGAACTGCCCAACGATGTTGGGAGCATTGACGCGGCCTCGGAAGAACGCGCCGCCGTTGCGGTCCACGTAGAACACCGCGTTGTTGGCGTTCTTCGCGCCGGAGCCGACCCACAGGGGCCAGTCGCCGAGGTTGGAGATTTCCACGCGGAACTCGGCAGCGTTGACGATGTTGCCGTTGCCGTCGAGGGTGTGGGTCTTGAACGTGCCGCCGTTGATCGTGCCTGCGTTTGCCGTGAGCGCGGCCAGGGAGTTCACCCTGATCTTGTCCGCAGTGATCGTCCCGTCCACCACCAGCGCACCCTGGATGCCCACGGTGGACTGGCCGCCGACAGTGCCGATCACGAACGGATACTTGATGCTCGCCAAGGTGCCGCCCGAGGTGTACTGCGGGTGGACGAAGGCGAAGCGATCCGCGGTGACGATGAAGTCGCTGCCGGTCTGCGGGTTGGCGGAGAGGGCGATACCGGCGACCACGGGGACGCCGTTGATGGTGCCCGCGTTGATCTTGACCGAGTAGTTGGCCTGCCACTGACCGTACATGCCGGAGTGCTGCCCGGCGACCACGTTGAACTCCTGCCGGATGGTGGCGAAGTCGCCGTCCTTGAACGCCTGGACCTGCGTGGCCGCGATGGCCTGTGCCTGCTCGGCGGTGATCTTGGTGGTGTTGAGCTGCTGCACCAGCGCGCCGGTCGGAGAGGTGACATCCAGGTCGGCCTTGCGCCAGCCGGTGCCATCCCAAATCTGCGTCAGGTACGCGCCGGTCTGCACGGTCTTGACCCAAAAGGTCGGAACCTTGAAGCCGCCAGCGGGCGGGGAGGGCTGCGCGTCCGAGAAGATCGTCGGCGCGGTGCTGGTCTCCAGCGTGGATACCTGGGAAGCCAGGGCTTCGCGCGCGGACGCTTCGGTGTCGATGCGCTGCTCGAAGGCGGCCGAAACCGCCGACACCTGGCCGTCGATCTCATTGGCAATCCCCTGCGGCACGTTCGCGCCGTAGCTGGCCGCCATCTGCTGTCGGAATGCCGTGTTGGCACCCTCGGCGTCCGTCAGGGCTTCGGTGGTCTCGGCCAGGCCAGCGATGTTCTCGCCGTGGCGGACTACTGCCGTCTCAACGTCGGACACGCGGGCCTTGGTTGCGTCAACCTCGGCCATGACCGCGGTGCGGACCTGCGCCGCGCTGTCCTCGATCTCTGCGCCGAGGCGCTGCTCGGTGGCCGCACGCGCCGCTTCGGTGGTGCTCTCCACCTCGTCGATGCGCTGGTTGAGCGCTGCGGAGATCGTCTTGCCGTTCTCGACCACCTGGCCTTGCAGCTCGGTGATCGCCTCGACGCGCGCGGAGCGCTCGTCAGCGATGGCGCGATTGACCTCCAGGAATCGTGCCTGGCTACTTTGCTCGCCGTAGTCCACCCGCGCGAACAGGTCGATGATCTGCTGCGCGATGACCTTGTTGCCTTCGGTCAGCAGTCCGATCTCGTGGGTGGCCGTGCTGATCTTGTCGCCATAGTCGCGCTGCACGTCGAAGAACTCGTGCGAGCGCATGATTTCCTCCAGGATCGCCTCGGCGTTCACGTCGATAAGGTCGATGCGGGTCAGCAGGTCTTGCAGTGCTGGCGAGCGGAGGAGCTGCTCGATGATTGCGTTGAGGTCCGGGTCGCCACCGGGGTTACCGGGGCCGCCACCGGGGAGGCCGCTGCCACCACCGAACTCGGCGAGTTCCTGGTGTGCGTACAGCAGTTGGCGGAACGACTTGGACAAGTCGCGCGCCGGGAGGTTTGCGCCTTCCTTGTAGTTGACCAGGAGGGCGTCAATCGGCGTGAATCGCCGGATGGTCACAGTGTAGGGTGCGTCGAGCACGCCATCCTGCGACGGAATCTCGATGGTGCTGGCGTCCACCCACGACACGGAGACAGCGCGGGCCGCGTCCGGTTCACCGACGAACGCCCGGATGTGTTCGCGGGCGATGTACGGGAACGGCACGGTGAACCGCGTAGGGCCTCCCTCGTAGGTGTAGAGCACGAAGGAAAGGCCGCGCGATAGTTCGATCATGCGTCCTCAAAAAGGTGGAGGCCCCGAAGGGCCTCCTGGTTACGGTCGATCAGTCCCGTCCTTGCGGTCAGGGAACTGCTGTAGGGCTTGATCCGCGATGTTGCGGACGCCCGTCATGTTGTTGAACCACCAAATCTTCCAGAAGTCGCGCATCTGCTTCTCGGTGATCTCCTCATCGTCGCGGATGGCCGAACCGATCATCCGCGTGCTGCCGTAGACCTTGTTGAACAGGTCGATGGACGGGATGCCCATCACGCCGTTCTCCAGGCCGGTCGAGCGGTTGTTGGCGAACACCGGGTCGTTACCCAAGGCGTCCGCCCACACGGCGTCGGTGACCGCGGGGATCACGTTCGACCAGCTCGATTGCGCGACAGCGTTCTTGTAGAAGTTCTCCTGCGTCAGCTGCTTCTTCCGCTGTTCGGGGTTGCCCGCAGTGTTGATGTACGTGCGAGCCGCCCAGCCCATGCCTGCTGCCGAAGTGGACAGCACGACCATCGCGTAGGTGCGCCAGTCGTCGTAGTGGTGGACGGAGTTCAGGAAGTGGCGGGTGTAGCTGTTGACCATGAAGCTGCGGAACTGCGTGACGATGCGGCCGGTGGTGGAGTGCATCAGCTCGATGCTGTCCGAGGCGTCACCTTCGAGAACCTGGTGTCGCGTCACGCGGAACAGGAAGGCCGCCATGCGCTCGCGCGTCTGGAACGGCAGCTTGTCCGGGTCGATCTGCTCGATCTGCCGCTTGCCTTTGAGGTAGCCGAACACGTCGGCCTGGGCCTTCTCGTCGAGGCCCCAGGTGCGCAGGCGGGCCACTTCGGCGTCCGACAGCTTCTTGGCGTTCGCCATGTCCAGCAGCCGCAGCAGCGTGGCGCGACCGGCGATGCGTTGGAGCATCGTGTTGATCGGGGCCATGCCGGATGCGACCGAGGTGACGTGCGTCGCCATGTTCATCGCGTTGTCGATCTTCTCGCCGTGCTTGACGTTGAACGTCTGCGGCACTAGCGCATCCTCGTCCAGGCGCAGGAACGGCGGGTTGCGCAGCCAGTCGGTGCCGGGTGCGAACAGCCGCTCCATGACGCGCGCCTCCTGCGAGGACAGCTTGCCGTCAGCGCCGCGCACCAGGAAGTCGCGGGCGGCACCCACGGAGTTCCAGAAGTTGCGGAGACCGGCATGCGCGATGGTCGGGCCAAGCTCGGCGAACAGCGAGAAGCCGACCTGGTTCATCACGCGGGCGAAGTTCCAGTTGCGCAGGAACCGCGCGTAGCGTGCGCCTCGGCTGGCGGGATCGAGTTCGGTGCTGCGGCCGAAGGTGGACTTGAGGCCGATGTCGATCAGGCGCTCGATGTCCTTCACGTCGTCGCCGGACTTGCGGGCGTCGCTCTTGAGCTTCGACACGAAGCGGTCGAGCTGTGCGCGGTTCTTGATGCCAGCCTTCGACGACAGCGCCGACCAGCCGGTGATCTCGCGCATGTAGCGGGTCATCACCGAGTCCACGTCGTTGTCGAACAGGTCGGCCATCGAGACCTGCACGTCCTCGCCAGCCTCGTTGCGGATGGTGGTGGAGTAGGTCTCGTCGAGGTCGATGCGCTTCTTCGCGCGGTCGAGCTTGCCCGACTCGTAGGTCTTGCGCTCCAGCTTGGACAGTAGCTCTTGCGACCGCACGGGCGAGACGCCCGCCTCGGTCAGCATGTTGCCGATCTCCTCGACCGAATCGCTGTCCAGCGGGCGGACCAGCAGGTCCATCCCGTCGCCCTCGAAGTTCGCTTGGGCGCGCTTGAGGTAGGAGCGTGCAACCGCCCCGAGCAGCTCGTCGTCGATCTCGTCGCCTTCGTCGGTGGTGGCCTCCCAGGCGCGACGCATGGCGGGCTTGATGAGCTGCTCGATCACGTCGTCCTGGTGAAGCTGCATCTCGCCGAACAGGCGCTTGAAGCCCTTGCCACTCCAGTAGCGCGGCAGGTAGCTGCCGTTCTGCGCCACGTTGGCGAAGCCGTCGAGGTTGCTGTCCTGCGCCAGCTTGAGCGCATCGCGCATCGCCTTGGCGACGCTGCCGGCCGCCTTGGCGGCTTCCGGTGATACGTCAGGCGCACCGCGCACGGCACGGCCGACCTCCTCGTTGAACTTTGCGCGCTCGGAGAAGTTCCACCAATGGGTGCCTGTCCGTTGCTTGTAGGCGTCCCATGCGGCGTTCACTCCGCTCCGCCATTCCGTCTCCATGACGGCCAGGTGGCGCTTGGCGAACTCGCTGGTGGACTCCTGGACCGCGACGGAGCGATCGGTGTAGCCGACGCCATCGCGGAACAGCAGGCGGCCCGCCTCGCGCACCAGCGGCGACTTGGCGCTACCCATGCGGGCAGCAAGGTCGCGGCGGACGGTGGCGAAGTGGGGCGTGATGTGCGCGTTGACCAGCGCCTTGTCGGTGAACTCCTGCTCGAATGCGCTCTCGTTGCGCAGCGGGAGGACGCCTGGCGTGAGGTCGTTGGCGGCGGTGCCTGCCACGCGGGCGGCGGACAGCGAGTCGTCACCGGCCAGCCGCTTCACCACGTCAGGCTTCACCTCGCCGTCGAACAGGGCACCCCGGCGAGCGCCGAGGGCACCACCGAACGCGAACGACAGGGCGGCGCTCTGCACGCCATCCGCGAGCGTCTGCTCGGGGTCGTAGGTGGAGGTTGCGGCCGACATCAGCGCGGAGGTGCCCGCAGCCTGTAGACCGGAACGCACCGCGTTGGCGAGGCGTCCGGCCTTGGCTGCGTACCCCAGGCCGCCCGTGGCGAGATCGAGGCCGGTTGCCACCGGGTCGGTGAAGCCGAGGGCGATCTGTCCGCCCAGGCCGAACTGCGCCAGGTCGTCGTCCGCCATCTGATTCATAAAGGCCACGGATTCCAGATAGGAGAGGTGCTCGTCGGACGTGGCCCGGCCGAACAGCTCCCACTGCTCCGGGCGCAGGCCCATCGACTCCCAGCGCTTGCGCGCGTCTGCGGGAATGCGATAGCCCTGCTGCGGCTCGTAGCCCAGCTCGGTGATGAAGCGGTCGATGAAGCCGATGCCGCCCTTTGCCTGGGCAGCGCCCCATCCGTCCCATACGGTCGTCTGATCCTTCCGGCGCTCCGCGGCCTCTCGCTGCTCCTTGCGCTCGCGCACGGCTTGCACGATGGGCTGCTGGGTTGCCGGCTTGACGATGTTCTCGTCTGCGCCGGGTAGGGATTCAAACATGCGGTCTTACTTCCTCGTCAGGTACTCCAGGAAGTCCTCGGGGACTGCCGGGGTGGTGGTGGTTTGCTTGGTGCCCGCGTTGGGAACCAGCGGCTTGGTGAGGTCGAACTTGGGCAGCTCGAAGGCGGGAGCCTCGGCGGCGCTGGCGTCGCGCTTGGCGATGGCCGCAGGGACTTCCGTGGTCGCCGACTGCGAGCGCAGGTCGCGGATGTTCCGGGACTGGTCCGCCCAGGTGGTGCGCTGCTCGACCCGACGACGCGCCTGGGATTCCGCAAGGTCTCCCTTCCAGCGCTGGTGCTGTGCCGCGATGGCACGCGGGTCGAAACCGATGGCGCGGCCGGTGTCCGGGTCAGGGATCAGCCAGTTGTCGGGGCCGACGATCTGCCACTGCCCCGGATTGCGGGGATTGGGCAGGGCCGACAGCTCATCCGGGTCGCGGCCGAGCTTGCGCGCGACCGTCTGGATCAGCTCGTCTACCGCTGGCTCGGCACCCTGCGGCATGCCGATGTTTGGCACGCGGCGGCCGTTGACGGTCGTGCGCTGGGCGTCGATCTGACCGACCGCTGCACGGATGGCAGCTTCGCCGGACACTCCGCCACGCGAGGCGATGCGCTCGGCTTCCTGGCGGATGCGGTGCAGCTCACGCGGGTCACGCGGCTTGCCGTCGATCTCCAGGTAGTCCTTGATGCCGGACTTCCAGGTGTCGTTGATGACCGAGCGGGCCTCCTCGACTTCCCGCTTCGGTTGCGTCAGGACGCGAGCGGCCTCCTGGTGAGACTGACCGCTGCGCCGGGTGTCGTAGAGGTACTGGTCCAGCATTGCGGCAGCCTCGCCGCCAGCGACCGTATCGGCGTACTTGGGCGAGACCTTGCGGAGCTGTTCGTACAGCGTCGCGGCGTTCTGGAAGTTCTCCTGGAACGCCGGGTCAGCGCGCTTGAGGATGCGTTCGAGCTGGGGGATGACGATGCCCTGCCGTGCCCACTTCTGGAGCACCTGGCCGCGTGCGGCCTGCGGGGTTTCCTCCCACTCCTTACCGGCCTGCTTCTTGAGGTCGGCGTCGCTGATCTCGTAGGGATTGCCCCCGGCTACCAGCTTGCGGATGCGCTCCTCTCGGGCGCGCTCCTTCGCTTCCTGCTCCCAGCGGCGAAGCGTCTGCTCCTGCTGGTTGTTCCAGTATCGCTTGAAGGACTGGAGGTCGCCACCGCTCAGGCCGAATTTACTGGCCCAGGTGTCGATGGTCTTGTGGGTGAGCTGGCCGCGATCCGCGAGGCCCTGGAGCGTCCACTCTGCCTCGGCCATCGCCTGCTTGCGTGCCTCGTCCTCGCGGTGTGCGATCACGCGGGCACCAGCGGCAGCCGCCGCGCGCAGCTCGTCGCCGTGCTCGGTGTTCATCAAGCCGGGCTGGCCGTCGCCGCGGTCCTGCTCCAGGAACGCCAGGATCGACTGAGGATCGCGGTTGCCTGCGGCCAGCTCCTCCTTGGCGGCCTCGACGTAGAGTTCGTCCACGTCGCGCTTGTTGAGATAGGCGTACTCCTCCTGGTCCAGCATCGCGTACAGGCCGTTCATGCCCTCGGAAGTGAGGAACGTGCCGCCCTTGATGCCGTCGCGGATGATCGCGGTCAGCGACTCCTTCTGCCGGACCAGCATTTCCCGCATCGAGTCGGCCTGCCACTGCTGGCGGACCTGCTGCGCGGCGCGCATGGCGACCGGCATCAGGGCCTTGCGGACCTGCGGGTCTTGGAACTCGGGGTTCTGCGTCAGCGCAGCCATCCGCTCCTTGATGAGCGGCTCGATGTCGGTGCCGGGTTCGGCCTTGGCGATCTCTTTGGCCGCTTCGATCTGCCAGTCGCGGACGCGGATGATGCCGTCTGCCTTGAGGTAGCCGCGACGCCATGACTCCGACTGCTGGGCAACGAAGTCCTCGGCCTGCCGGGGCGTACCCTCGGCGTCCTCCTGCATACGTTGGGTCGCCGCGGCGCTGTACTGCTCGCGGCTGTTTGAGATCATCTGCGAGTTGACGGAATCCGAGACGCGCGTCAGCACCGCAGCGGCGGTGCGAGAGAGGACACCGGCACCAGCGGAGGACGCTTGGTCAGCCTGCACCGCCAGAACGGGGCGCTCGGCGAGACGCTGCGGCACCTGCGCGCGGCGGATGATCTCTTGGGGTTTCGTGCGAGCCACGGGTTACTCGTCTCCGGGAATGGAATAGCGCTTGTAGGTTTGGATGTTGCTGTAGGCATTCGCGCCTGACTGCATCACGCCGCCCAGCGCCTCGGCATTGCCGGTGCGGATACGAGCGCGTGCTTCGGAGCCGCTTTCGACGACTCCGTTCCTGCGGTTCTTCTCGATGAGGGCCACGTCACGGCCAGCCTGGGCCATGATGTCGTTCGCCAGCAGCTCGACCGAGTTGCCGGACACTGCCGCTTCTGCTGCGGAGGCGCGCATCGCGGATCGCAGTGCGCGGGCCTCCTCCATGCGCTGTTGGGTGCGCTCGGCGGCCTGGTCGTTGATCTGCTCCTGCTGACGCTCCGCGGCTTCCTCGATGGCCTTGTTGTTCTGATCCTGGCCGTACATGGTCGCCATCGCGCTGACTGCGGCGATACCGACCTGGACTGCTACGGGGTTGCACATGGGGTCTTGGTTACTCGGACGAAGGGTGTCTTGGCGAAGCCGTAGGCGGACTCGACGCCGCTCTCGCGGAAGCCAAGCCAGCCGAGCCATCGCCGCGTGGTGACGGCGTGGACATCGACGAAGTTGAAGATGGTGCCGAAGGTGGCCGACCACTCGTCGCTGATCCGCCGAGCTTCTCGGAGGAACGTGCGGCAGAACGTGGGAGCCACCAGGGCGTCGGTGCCCAGCAGCCAAACCGAGGCGATACCCTCGGCGTGCTGGCTGAAGCCGAAGATGCACACGGGGGAACCGTCGTGCATCGCGGCGAAACTGCGGTCGCTCGCGGTCACTGCAAATGCGAGCGCCTGGAGCGGGGTGTGACCATGCGAAGCCGCCACCTCCAGGATGTCCTCCTGCCGCATGTTCTCGGCGACGTGGAGGATGTCGCTGGCGGTGGGGCTTCGATAGGTCAGGGTCATACTCGGCTGCGGGAGACGAACATGCCGCGCCACTGTGCTGACTGGAACCAGCACTGGAACGGCAGGCGGTTGACGAGGTGCATGCGGACGCTGTTGGCGTCGCCCAGCACGGGGAACCGGCGAGAGCCGGAGTGGAACGTCGGGGCGCTGGTGCGGAACACCGAGTCGTTGAGGACGCGCGCGGTGTACGCACCGGAGTGCGACGCCACGTAGGTCTCGACGCGGCCATTGCCGTGCTGCTCGACCTCCAGCTCGAAGTACGCGCCATCCTTGTAGGCGACCTCGATGTCACGCACCTGCGTGCGGCCCACCAGCACGGCCTGGTTCTGCCCACCGCGAACGATGGGCTTGGTCAGGGTGAGGCGGTGCTCGTAGTCCATGCCGACGACCACGCGGCCCTCGGTGTGGTTACCGGGGAGCGCAAGGCGGGTGCGGGCGTTGTCCCAGCGCGCCTTGGTGATGTCCAGGTACGCGCCGGGGTCTTGCCAGTCGTCCGTCTTGAGGACGGTGACCGTCATGCCATCGGGCACGATGTAGGGCAGGTCGATCCAGGTCTCGTTGCCGAACTGCTGATAGGTGGGCTGCACCACCAGCATGCGGTCGAGCAGGAAGTTGTAGTCGCCCGTGGCATCCGTGTCGTGCTGGTTGAGCACCATGCGGAACTTGAGCAGCTCGCAGCCGCCGCCTGGGGCTTCCGCGACGGCGTACAGCACGTCGTTGATGGCGTGCATGTGGACGATGCGACCGACGCCGGAGATTGACCAGCGCGTCCATGCGGACTGCTGCTTCTCGTCGCCGATCCAGCGGACGAAGTAGACGTAGAGCTGCGCGTCGGTCGGCTCGTCAGGAGCGAAGAACACGCAGTCGGCACCACTTGCGCTCGCCATCGCTCGCATGCGGCCCGGCATCAGCTTGGGCACATGCGCCGTCACGTCGGCGGCGTCGCCGGTCACCGACAGGTCGTCGATGAAGTATTCGCGCACGCTGGCGTATGCGCCGCTGTCCTCGGTGAAGTACAGCGACTCGCCCATCAGCTTCGGCCGGATGTACGGCGAGCTGCTGTAGCTGTTGACCGGATCGCTCTTGACGTTCTTGGCGGCCAGGTACGGCTCGGCGGTCAGGAGGAACTGGCCGCCCGCAGCGGCAAGGAACAGGGCCGACTGGAACGGGACTGCGTGGTAGAGCGTGGTGACGCCGTTAGACCCGCTGACGCTCACGTCGATGGGGTCGGCGTCGAGCACCTGGGTCACCGAAGTGCGCCAGAGGTTGAACGGATCGGAGACCTCGGACATCAGCACGTTCTCCCCGGCCAGGAAGCCTAGGCGGTCCCGGTGCTTGAACACCTCGCGGATGCGCTGGCCGTCGATGGACGGGAACGGGTTGCTTTGCTCGTCACCCGCGAGGCGCGCGGTCCACTCCGGTCCACCGAAGGAGAACCAAAAGCCGTCCGCATGCACTGGATCGGGGATGCGCTTGAGGATGTGCGGCATCGTCTTGGCATCGAAGCGGTGCTTGATGCCCGGCCGGGCGACCTCCAGGTAGACCGAGGAGGACTGCTTCTGGACGTAGTAGTCGTCGAATTGCGATTCGGACGAGCCGATGATGTTGTAGATCGCGCCGGTCGGCACAACGGCCGAGCCTTTGTCGCCGGGCTTCGGCAGGTCGGACATCGTTTGCGCCGATCCGTACAGCGAACCGGGCGACAGCTCATCGCTCTGCTTCACGTCTACCAGCCGGTTGACGATGAAGGTGGTGTCGGAGAACGTCGCCAGCGCGAAGCACGACCACGCACGCTGTCCCTGGGTGTCCAGGTAGTTGAGCGCGTCGCCCGTGGCGTTGACGGTGTATTCCTTGCCGGTCTCGTGGTCGAACACGCGGATGCTGCGGTGACCCACGGCGACGATGTAGCGCTCGTTCTCATCGCGGACGATGGAGTGGAAGGCACAGTCGTGATCGAGGGTGACGCCAAGGCCAGCAACGAACTCGGCGGGCGGGCGCTTGCCAGCGCCCATTGCGGCATGCAGCCAGGCGTTGATCGCCTTGGTGAGCTGGTTCGGCGAGCGGACGGTATCGTCCTGCTGCGACTCGCCTCCCAGGAACGAGGGATAGTCCCCCGTGATTAGCGGCATCAGCGGTCCCAAATATCAGACACGTCCGTCGAGCCACTGAGGAAGTTGTGGCCGCGGGCGTAGGTGAAGTCGGCGTGCTCCTGCGCGAAGATGAGGTATGCCTCCTCCTCGTGCTTCTCGGTGAACACGTAGAGCTGGTCGCTACCCAGCACGCTCGTCTGGAACAGACGCGCAGCGCGCACGGCGATGTAGCGGCGGGCCGACTCGGGCAGCTCCTCGTAGGCGAGGAACCAGGTCACGAAGTCGGCGGTGGGGGCCGACGAGAACGTGTCGGCGAGGGTGAGCGGGTTGATGAGGCGCGTGCCTCGGATCACCAGCGGCTCGCTTCCGCGTGCGGGGACGAGCTTGAGGATCGACTGCGGCGGCAGCACCTTGCCTTCCGCGTTGAGCGTGAAGGTGAACGACTCGCTGGTGTTGAACCACCAGCCAGCGGTTTGGACCTCGCGGCTCACCGCGCGGAGGGTGTCGCGCGCCTGCGAGGCGTACAGGTTGCCGAGCGCTTCGAGGTCGCTGATCGGCGCTTCGCCGATAGCACCGAGCAGCACATTGACGGCTTCGAGTTCCGTGGTCGGAGTGAGTTCGAGGTTCATGGATTCGGGGCAAAAAAACGGGGGACACCCATGTGGATGTCCCCCGTAGATGGAGAGAGATTGAAGCGCCGCGGGATTTGCCCAACGGCGCGGTATTGCTTACGGGGCCTTCGACAGCTCGATGGCACCGCGCGGAGCCAGGATGCCGTGACCCAGCGCGTACTTCGCCAGCATCAGGGTGCCCTGCTTCTCGCCCTGGTACACGTCCTCCAGGGACAGGTCCAGCAGCTTGAGGGTGCCGACCGCCGAGCGGTGGAAGATCACGCCCACGGTGTCCGCGAAGTTGCCGCGGTACTTGGCCGGGATCGAGGCCAGGGCCGACTCATCGACACGCGGCATCGCGTTGATCTTCACCAGCGGGATGCGGGCGACCGAGGAAATGATCGCCTGGCCGTAGGAGCCGTTCGATTCCGCGTTGATGTCGCGGTCGATCAAGTCCTTGTTCTCGGTCAGCAGATACCACTGAGCCGGGGCCAGTGCGCCAGTGAACTCCTGCGGGTTGTCCGGCAGCAGCTTCTCGTCGAACAGCATGCGGGCGTTGCGGAACGCATCGGCCAGCACGGTCGGATCGGAGGCCATCGTGGCGGCCTTGATGATGGCACCACCCGGCTGGCCTTCGACCTTGCCTTCGGTGGTACGAGCGGCCAGGATCGCGCAGCGCAGCTCGTTCTGCATGCGCTTGAGCGCCAGCTCCGCACCCTGCTGACGGGTGTACTCGGAACGCACGTCGTAGTGGTTCATCGCCTCGTCGATGTTGGCGATGAAGGCGTGCGAGATCAGCATCGGATCGAGGGTGATGATGGTCTCGTTGTGCTCGACCACCAGGCCCTTGATCTCGGTGCCCGGCACATGGTACTCGGAGCCGATGGTGCCGACGTTCGGGAACGAGGCGGACTTGCCGCTCTCGATGTTGCGCACCGACACGCGGCCGTCCAGCTTGTAGTTCTCGACGAAGCTGGTGATGGTTTCAGCAGTGTAGTTCTGCTTGAACAGCGCCCAGGCGTCGCCGTTGGCCTGGGCTTGACCCAGGCGGGAGGGGATTGCGTCCGACATTTAGTCCTTGCTTGAGGTTGAGTGGATTACTTGAACAGCGGCGACACGGCCAGGCGGGCGGAGACTTCCGCGCGGTAAGCCGGATCACGGTGGTAGCGCACATCGCGCATCGCTTCGACGACCTGCGCCTGCGACTGGAACGGCTTGGGGCCTGCATCGGCGTTCGATGCGGTCTTGCCATTCAGAAGGCGGCCGTTGCCGCCACGGAGGGCGACGAGGCCCTGGACTGCCAGCGCTGCGCGGCCGGCGTCGCCGGACTGCACCGCTTCGTTGAACGCCCGCTTCTGCTCGGCGCTCAGGTTGGTCTTAGCCCACTGGACCAGGCCGTCGTAACCGGCCTTGCCACCTGCGGGCGAGTAGACGGCGTTCTCGTAGGTCTGCACGCGAGCGCGCAGGCCATCGACGTACACGTCCACCAGCTCCTTCGGATAGCCCGCGTCCTGGAGCTTCTTGTAGCTCTCCTCGGACAGCGAGCCGTTCGAGTTGAACTCGGTGGCGAAGTCGTCCAGGTTCAGGCCAGCCCGCGCCAAGGCGTCACGCGCGTCATCCGCGGTGGCGTCGTCGATGGTCGCGGGGCCGCCCTTGCCACCCTTGTCGTCGGCTGGCGTGCTCAGTTGTGCGTAGGCGGCTTCCAGCTCCTCCACGGTCTTGTACTTGCCGCCGAACAGGCGCTCGCCATCGGTGCCACCCTGCGCGCCCGGTGCGGGCTGCTGGGTGTCCTGGGAGTTCTGCGGCGGCTGCTGACCTGGGGTCGGCTGGCCGTTGATGCCGTCAAGGCTGACGGTCACTTCGGACTTGCCCGGCTGCGACATTACTTGTCCTCGGGCTTGTAGTTGACGATGACCAGGCCGTTCGTCTTGCGGGTGATCTCGGCCTTGCCCTTACGCTCGACGCTCGGAGCCTTCGGGGCTTCCTTGGTCGGCTTGGCGGGCTTCTCGGTGGTTTCGTTCGACATTGCGTCCTTCTCGGGGTTACGGGGTTTGGGTCATCGCTGAGGCGATATTCGGAGCGGCACGGACCATCGCCTCCTGCGCCGAGGCGTCCTGCTGCTCGGCAGCAAGCTCGTCGTCGGAGCGGATCAGGCCCTTGGTGGAAATGTCGGAAGCGGCGGCCAGTCGGGAGATCGCCTCGCCACTGTTGAGGCGGCGCGCCTTCTCCTCTGCGCCGACAAGCGCATCCACTGCCTGACCGAACTCGATCAGCTTGTTCAGGTCGTGGCCGCGGCCGAGGGCGGCGATGCCAACGGTGATGCGCGGCTTGATGAGTTCCTGCGGCAGCTCGGGCAGGCGACCCTGCTTCTGGAGCTTGTGCAGGCGGCGGCGGATCAGCGGCAGCAAGAGCTGCTCGCCCGACATCGCCATGAAGCCGCTGAGGGCGTCGTCGAGTTCCTGGGTGAGCACCCGGATTTCGTAGGCGGTCACGCGCTCGCCGGGGCGCTGCACGGCGGACTTCACGCCGAAGATCAGCTCCAGCGAGTTCGCCAGCCCTTCGGCCTCCTGACGCACGAAGTTCAGGTCGTAGGCTTTCTGGAGCTGGAGCGTGGTCACGTCGCTGGCCTCGCCACGCAGCACCGCGCCGGACTCGGCCTCGGTGAGCTGGCGCTCGCGGATCGTCGAGGTCGGCTTGAGGAACATGATGATCTTCGCCAGCGCGGCGGCACCCTTACGGATCGCCTTGCGCAGCGCCTCCAGCGACTCGAACGCGCCCACGTAGTCGTAGACCAAGCCCTCGCCGTAGTCGTCCACGAGGGACGGCGGCGCGCACAGGGGAATCCACGGGCAGGCGTCGATGGGGTAGGTGCCCACGGTCTCGGGGACTTCGACGCCCTCGACCTCCTGGACCACTTCCCACTCCTTGCCATCTTCCGAGCGACGCACCCAGGTGTAGAGGTTCACGTCGTCGTTCTTGGTCTTTTCGTCGCGTTCCTGGGCGAGCTTCTGCATCACCGCCGCGCGGATCGAGTCCGGCAGCATGGCCGGGGCGATCTTGTCGAGCGTGATGATCTCCAGCACGTTGCCCAGGCCGTCGCGGTCGGTCACGTAGGAGGTCAGCGGATACAGCTTAGGCTTGCCCTCGTCGGGGTCGTAGAGCAGGAAATTGCCGAGGACGATGGCGTGCTTGGCCGCCTCGCTGAGGACCGGGCGGACGCCGCTGGTCTCCAGGTCGTTGACGATGACCCGCTCCACGTCCACCAGCGCGGCCTCCAGTTCGGAGGTCTCCACGCCAGCCTGCTCGGCGATGTTCTCGGCGACTGCCTGGTCAGGCGCGAGCTTGAACACCGAGGCGTTCGGCGGGAGCCAGGCCAGCACGATCTTCGAGGCCAGGGCGTTGACGCACTTCGGGCCGGTGTCGATGTAGGCGGAACCGGGGGTACGCGATTTCGCGCCCTCGTCCACCCACAGGCGGGGCAGGGTAACCTTGGCGCAGCGCTTGGCGCGCGTCTCGGCTTCTTTGCGGTTGGACTTGAGATCGCCGTAGCGCTTCGCGGCCGTCTGCTTCTCGGCCGAGGTCTGCTTGGCGTCAGCCATTCGGAATGGTCAGTCCTTGGTACTGCGTTGCGTTGTTCAGGTCCAGTCGGACCTTGGACTTACGCCGCTGATCGGCCGCGTGGCCGGTCGGCTGGGTGTCCTGGCGGGTCAGCAGGATCGGGTCTTTCTCCTGCTGGTCCGGCATGTTGGGCTTGCTGCACATGATTAGCGGGCGCGGTGCTCCATCTGCTCGACCTTCCGCAGCGCCTTTAGCCGGAGGATCAGGCGGCGCTCGCCCTGCCGGAGCAGGAACTCCTCCTTCGGCTTGGCGGGGTCGTAGATCACTTCGGGGTGCAGTTCGTCCAGGAGGTCGATCAGGTCGTAGGAGTGCAGAGGGATTTGCATAGAACTCCTGGGTTATGAATAGGTGGGGAAACTGTCGTTTCCCCCGATGATGACCACTAAACCCTTAGAGTCGGGCCAGCGATTCCGCGACCATCCGCAGGCGGTGGATCGGGCCGTTGTTGTCGATCACGGTGTCGATCAGGTCGCCGTGGACGCCTGCCTCGGAGGCATGCGCCGAGACCGGGGCCGCGCTGTCGCGGAGCACCTGGACCACCTGGCCGCCCCACTCACGGATGAACTGCGCCTCGTTGTCGAAGCGAACGTCCGACACCACGACGCCAGCAGCGCCGTCGCGGCGGGCCTGACGGATCTTCTGCGCGACCACCTTGACCCACAGGTCGCGGTCGATCATTTCACGGCCCCACTCGGTGCCCACGGTCTGCATCAGGCGGCGCGGGGTCTGCCCGTTGAGCCAGTCGAGCGGCTCCTCCTTGAGCGGGCCGTCCTCCATCGCGGACACCGGCAGGCCGGTGATGTCCGCCACGAAGGCGCGGATCGGGGCCGCGAAGGACAGCTTCACGAAGCCGTGGTCGCTGACCAGGAACTCGGCCAGGGTGTCTTTGCCGCTGCGGGCGCGGCCGGTGATTCCGATGATCTTCATGGGGACTCCAAAAGAGAAACCCGGCCTTAGCCGGGTACAATTCGTGTTCGTTATGGAAGGAGACAGGTATGGCGAGTTCTACGCCGAGTAACACAAACGGAGCGGAAATCTCTGAGCTTGCACAGAAGCTCTATGGCCTACAGGAGGCGATGGATGCGCTCGTGGCATCAGGGCAAGCACAAGGAATTCAGCGAGAGCGCTACGATGCGGCCAAGCAGCTCATCACAGATAAGCTCACTGAGTTCAGCTGCACGTATGAAACGTTGACTACGCCGAAGGCGATCCAGCTTTGGGTTTTCAATAGCCGAGAACCCGTAAGTCGGAATCCGTCAGAGATTGCACACTGGAAGCAGTTCTACGTGGACGAGTTGCGGTAAGCAGGATCAGGTGGCTTGGTTGTCGTCAGGCGAAACACCGGGCGATCAGCCAAGCCGCGCCAGCAACGCCGACAGCGGCCGGCCACAGCTTGACGCTGCCAGCCGAGCGGTACAGGGTGCGTTCGAGGGTGTTGAGGCTGCGCCACCACAGCCAGGCAGCGCCGTAGGCGACGAAGGCGAACAGCACGGCCAGCACGGCGACGATGGTGATGAACAGGATCAGGGTTTCCACAGCTTCACTTCCTTGGTCTTGGGGTTGTAGTCGCCGTAGCGCAGGATTCGCGCGAGGCGTGCTTGGCGGATCGCATCGTGCTTCGACAGCGGCTCGGTGCCGCCGCGGGGGATGCGGGTGGTGTAGGTGGTGACGACGGTGTTCCACAGCGCGCCGAGGTGCTCCTCGACGGACGCATCGCGGTACGCCTCGTGGATGGGCATGAGCAGCTCGTCCGCGCCCTTGTGGCCGATGCCGGGGAAGCCGGGGTAGTTATCCACCTGGTCGCCCGTGAGCACCTGCTTCATCCAGAACAGGTCAGCGTCGTGAGCCGAGATCGGCCGGACGCCCACGTCGGGACGGTTGGGGTTGTAGAGACGGATGCCGGGGATCGTCTGCATGTCCTTGTCGATGGACACGACGATGCGGCTGCCTGGCGCGCGCTTCGGATTCGGGTGCGAGGCCAGCAGCCCCAGCACGTCGTCACCTTCCAGGTTCTCGATCTCCACGATCTTGTCGCCGAACTCGTCGTAGACGAACTCGTCGAGCACGTACCACAGGGCAGGCTTGTCCTTGCTGGCACGGTTGAGCTTGTAGGTTGGGTCGATGTCCTTGCGGAAGTTGTGCTTCTTGCAGGACAGGGCCAGCAGGTAATCACGCGCGCCGAACTTCTCGACGATCTCGTCGATGTAGTCCTCCAGCTTCGCCTTCGCGCGCTCGGGCTGGATCGCTTCGACCTTGTTGCCGTCGCCGTTCCAGTCGATGTTCGCGGTGTTCGAGAACGCGAGCTGGTAGCGCAGCACATCGGCGTCGATCAGTAGCAGGGGGCCGCGCTTGTTCATGCGTCCACCCACTGCCATCCCAGGAACGCCAGCGCGAACCAGCGGTGCAGCCAGTTCGGACGCTCCCGGACCTGCACGAAGAAGTTGCCGCCAATGACCCAGGAACCGGCCGCCTGCGGTGGCCGATAGGTGACGTAGGAAGTCATGGCCGCTTCTCCGGGTAGCGCTCATACCACGCCTGTAGCTCGGCGGCGTAGCGCTTCATTCCGGCCTGGTACTCCGGGCCGTCGCCGAGCGGGTACTCGTGCTCGTCGCACACGAAGTCGGTGGTCGGGATGGTGTACGGAATCTGCGTGCAGGAGTTCCCCGTACACATCGACTGCCACATGATGATGTAGGAGTTCTCGCTGTGCCCTTTCAGGCACGAGCCATAGTCCGCACTCGGCGGCCAGGGCTTCATATCGCACGCAGCGAGGCCAGCACACAGCGCCAGGATCAGGAGAGCGCGCTTCATACCATGCTCTCGTGTACGGCGACCCAGCACTTCTCGCTAACGCGGCGGATGAAGTAGGTCGCGGTGCTCCACTCCACGGGGCGCAGCATGCGCTCGGTGCAGCACGGGCACTTGGCGTTGTAGGCATGAACCTCGGGCTGGTGTTCGAGCACAGCCACGCGGTAGGTGGTACACGGATCGATCACGCGGACATCGCCGTCAGCGGGGCCGCCAATGAAATGCACGCGAAGCCGGTTCTCGTTCATCGGTTCGATTCCTTGAGGACTTCCAGGGCGCTCGCCTTGTCGGCGTTGCAACGCTGGAGGCCGTCCTCGGCGTTGCCGCCGAAGCGGTAGAGGTCGTAGGTGGTGGTGGTCGGGTCAGCCATCACGGCGTCGAGTGAGGAGTGCGTGCCCTCAATGACGGTCGGCTGGAGGAACTGCTCCGGCACGACTTTCGAGGTGTGCGCGGCGCAGCTCGTCAGGAATGCGGCGAGACAGGTAATCGCCAGTTTCCGGGTCAGCATTTGCTGCAATCTCCACAGAGCGGTTGGTGGTGGCGCGGGCGTTCCGCAGCGCTGCATCGAAGGCAGAGCGGCGCACGGCTTCGCGGTTGAGGGTCTCGACGGTCTGCTTGAGGTCGGCCAGTTCCTTTGCCGACTCCTCCAGCTCCGTCACGCGCTGGGCCATTGCGGTGTACTTCCAGGCTGCGAAGCCGCCTGCCGCGAGCGCGGCAACGACCAGCAGCGCCGCGAGGGCGCGCAGGATGTTGGTTGGGTTCATCGGTTCTCTTGGACGTAACAGGCGACTCGCAGAAGCTCCGAGGGAGTCGCGTCGGACTTGATCTGATTCGCGCGTGCGGAGATCACGCGCACGTTGCCCCGGACGTAGCCGAGGTCAGGTTCGATGCGGTCGAGCGTGGGTGAGTTGGGGCCTTGGGCCTTGCGCCCGACAGCGCGGTACAGCGGGATGCCCAGTGCCGGGCAGAAGTCGGGGACCACGATGTCGTCCGACGTGAGGTCGAACGGCAGTCCCTTCCTAGCTGCCCGGCGTTTCGCTTGGCGCACCAGGGCGAGTGCAATGTCCCGCTTGCCGCGGGTCAGTGCGTCTCGGCCCAATTCCTTCCGATCTTGAACTCGCCATCGAGCGGACAGCGGAAGCCGAAGTAATCGCCAGCCTTGCGGATGGCAGCCTGGGCGGTCTTGCCCACGAACTCGGCCTTGTCCTCGTCCACTTCGATTTGCCACTCGTCATGGACGTTGGCGAGGAACTCGTAGTGGACGCCCGGCACCAACCCTGCGGCTTGCAGGTCGGCGTCGAGGATCACCAGGGCTTTCTTCATCACCAGCGCACCGGCCGACTGGAGCAGGGTATTGAGCGCGGCGTGGTCGCTGCGGATGTGCAGCTTCCGGCCGTCGAGACCGATCAGGTATCCCTTCTCGGCCGCGCGCTTCTTGACCCCGCGTACCAGCTTCTCCAGCGCAGGCAGCCCGGCCAGGAACTTCGAGCGGAGCTTCGCCCCGGCCTGGCGACCCTTGCCAACGATGGAGCCGAGCTTCGCGTCGCCTGCCCCATAGAGGAAGGCGTAGATGAAGGTCTTGGCGTTGTCGCGGGTTGGCAGTCCTGCCGCCGATTGGTTGACGGAGTGGATGTCGCCTTCGAGGATGACCTTGGCGTACTCGCCGCCGTCGTGCTTTGCCATGAAGTGCGCCAGGCAGCGCAGCTCCAATCCCGAGGCGTCCGCGCCGACCTGGAGCTTCCCTGTTGGGACGCAGAACAACGAGCGGCACTCGAATCCGTAGCCGCCTTCCTGGCCCTTGAGGATTCCCTTCTCCTTCGAGTGCTGGACCTTCGGCACCTGAGCGATGTTCGGCTTCGAGTGCGTCATGCGGCCGGTCACCGCTGCGTTCTGATTCACGCTGCCGTGGATGCGGCCGTCCTTCTTGATGGCCTTGAGCCACGCCTCGTCGCCTTCGGCGAGCTGGCCGAGGCGCTTGTTGACGATGAAGTGCTCCAGCAGGAGCGGGATGATCGGGAACTTGAGCGCGCCCAGGACTTCTTCGTCGATCTTCGGCTGGCCCTTCTCGGTGAACTCCTGGGGCTGCCAGCCGTACATTGCAGTCAAGCGGTCAGCAATGTGCTGGCGGCTTGCCGGGTTGAACACCACGTCCTTGTAGGTCGTGACCTCCACGCCCTTGACGTAACCGCGGCGCTTGTCGTCGCGCTTCGGTACGAACTTGCGCTTCACCACCTTCCACGGCGGAATGACCTTGCGCAGCTCGGCCTCCAGCGCAGTGCGCCGGGACACGAGGATGCAC
This sequence comes from Stenotrophomonas maltophilia group sp. Smal12, assembly GCF_037079935.1. Taxonomy (NCBI): domain Bacteria; kingdom Pseudomonadati; phylum Pseudomonadota; class Gammaproteobacteria; order Lysobacterales; family Lysobacteraceae; genus Stenotrophomonas; species Stenotrophomonas maltophilia group sp. Smal12. Next base: position 39,230 of record NZ_JBAWUK010000019.1, read on the forward strand.
TCCAGCTCACGCGCCTTCTCCTGATCGAACAGGTAGCCGTAGCGCTGCTGACGCGAGAGGATCGGCGCGACGGCCTGCTCCAGCTCGATGGCCTCGGTAGGGAGGCCCTTGCTCATCAGCAACGCGAACAGCGCTTGCGTGACCGCAACGTCCTGGTCGCAGTAGTCGTCCATTTCCTGAGACCACTGTGCCCAGGGATCGAGGCCGCGTGCGGCCATCTGCGCCGCGTAGTCGCCTTTCCAGCGACCGAGGCGGTAGCCCCACGCTTCGAGGGCGTGGCGGCCGATCAGCTTGCCCGGCAACACCGGGTTCGCTCCCTGCTTCTTGCGGGCCTTGAAGTCGCGGTCCTTGAGGTCCGGGTAGACCAGCGTGGACATCAGCAACGTGTCGAAGTACGCCTGGACCTTGAAGTCCGGGAACACCTTGGCGATAGCCGGAATGTCGAATCCGGCGATGTTGTGGCCGACAACGCGCTTGGCCTTCTTGAGCCTCTCGACGGCCTGACGGACTGTCATTTCGCCCGTGCCGTGATCGTTGGCGGACAGGATGGGACCGCGCGGTGCGCCGGTCTCATCTACCTCTTGGAGGGAAATGCAGTGGATCGTGTCAAGTTCGTCGAGGAGGCCATTGGTCTCGCAGTCGAATACGAGGATCAACGGCGGTCCTCCTTACGGGTAGCCGTGGTTGGTTACGGGGATTGCGCGGACGCGGCGGCGGGCGCGGAGGATGTACTCCGGCTCGGGGGCCTTCGGCGGCGTGTGGACGCCCTGCGGCGCGTGGCCGGGGAAGTCGTCGTCCTCGAACAGTTCGTCCTGCTCGGGCTGGTCGGGATGCAGCGTGTAGCCGTAATCCTCGACGTAGTGCGTGATGCGGCGGATGGTGCGCTCGGTGCCGTTGTTGTTCAGCACGAACAGCAGCTTCTCCGATGCGTCGGCAACCGCGCCTTCGAGGGATACGACCACCACCTCGTCGGTGCTGGGTTCGTAGATGGCGACGTGGGCGCAGCACCGCAGATCGAACCGGGCGCAGTGCTCGTGCGGCGTACCGAACTCGAAGCCGATCAGGCTCACGAGGTGACCCTCGGGCGAGCGGAAGTTGCGGATGCCGTTCGGAGCGGCCTCGCTGGTCCAGTCGTTACGGCCGCTCAGGTACGCGGCCACGTAGGTGTAGCTCGCCAGTGACACGAAGAAGCAGTCGATGTCCTTGATTTCGGTCCCGTCGTAGAACGCGCGCAGGCTTCCGCCACCCAGGATCACCAGGTGGCGGACTTCGGCCGGCAACACGTCGAACAGGGACCGAGCGTGTTGCTCGGCAGTCATGGTTGGTCCCTTAGCGGATCAGGTTGGTGAAGCGCTCGGCGACGCGCAGGGCGCGCTCGGCTTCTTCCTCGTGCTCGTCGGCCTGCGAGTGCAGGACATCGGCCTTGTCGCGCAGCGTCGATGCGGTGGCGATGCGGTCGGCGCTGATCTTGAACAGCTTGTCCACCTGGCCCTCCAGCACCTTCACCACGTCGGTCACGGTGTCCTTGCGGAACGGAGCGGTCAGCAGGTCGATTGCGATGGCGACGATCTCTTTCATTGGGGTAGTTCCTCGGCTTTGATGTGGATGACCACGCGCCGCCCAGGCTTGCCGTACATGACACGGCAGGCTTGGTCGGAGCGCGGGAGTTGGTAGGGGAGAACGAGGCTCTCAGCGAAGGAGAGCGGCGCATCAGCTGGGATGAAGCCGACGACCGAGCGGCCGTCAGTAGTCGGAGGTGGATACATCGGATGACTCGTCGGCGAAGTCGCCGTATTCGCCCGGAGCATCTGCATTGAGCAGGCGGCCGGATGCGTGGTCGTAGCTGTAGTAGAGAACCTGGCCGTTCGACTGGCCGGTGAAGCGATCCTTTAGGACGCGGAAGGTCGTGCAGTTGCGCTCGGCCTCGTTCTCGGCCTGCGTGTTGCGCTCCAGGCCGAACGCGAAGTGCGTCCAGAAGCCAATCGCGCGGCTGCCCTTGAAGTGGCGGAGCATCACGCGCCCGCCTTCCTCGTGTGGCTTGCCTTCCGGCGTGGCGAGGTGCGAGACCAGGTAGATGCAGATGAGGTGGCGCTGCGCGAACTGCGCGATCTTCGCCATCGTGTCCTCCAGCATCTTCCGCTCGTCCTCGGCACCGGCCGCAAACGACGTGAGGTTGTCGAGGACGATGTGCTTGACGCCCTCGGCGACGACCATGTGGGCCATCTTGGCTTCGATCACGTCCCACTCGGACGAGCCGAAGTGGTCGTAGATGAACACCTGGCCCTTGTCGAGAATCTCGAACGCGGCTTCCAGCTCCTCCTGCGTCCAGCTCCCATCGGGGACGTGGAAGCGGCGGCCAGCAACCTTGCCTGCCATGCGCTTCGCCGTCTCGACCGGCTGCTGCTCCAGGAAGAACAGGCCAACGCGGTCGCCGGTTTCCTGCGCGATGAAGGCTGCTTCCTCCATCAGCCAGTCGGTCTTGCCGATGCCGGTGCCCGCGCCGAAGGTGTAGACCTCGCCGTACCGCTTGCCGTAGGTCAGCGCGGTGAGGCGCGGGTCGTGCCAAGGCATGCCCATCGAGACCGGCTTGAGTGCCTTCTCCTTGAGGGAGCCGAACGTCACCACTCCATCGGGGCGCTTGGTCTGCGCTTCGTAGATGGCGCGGGTGATCGCCTCGGCATCGCCACGCTGGAGCAGCTCGTTCGGGTCTTTCGCCGGGAGCTGTGCGATCTTGGCCTTGCCGGGAGTCAGCAGCAGCGCCACTTCCTGCGCGGCGGCTTGGCCCGGTTCGTCCATGTCGAACATGAGCACAACCTCGTCGAAGCCGTTGACCCACTCCAGCTCGCGCTTGATGGACTTGGCCGCGCCTTGCGCTCCGTTCGGAACGGACACCACCGGCCAGCGGAGGCCGAGTGCCTGCGCCACGGAGAGCGCGTCGATCTCGCCTTCGGTGATGACGAGGCGTCGCCCCGGTTCGTAGAGGTGCTGGCCGAACAGCCCGCACGCCTTCGAGTCGCCGATGAATGAGAACTTCTTGTCGGGGTAGCGGAGCTTCTGCGCGACGATGCCGCCATCGCGCTTGTAGTTGGCGATCTGCACGGTCTTGCCGTGCTTGTCCTTGCCGATCCAGTAGCCGTACTTACGGCATGCTTCCTCAGTGATACCGCGCTTCGCCAGGGCTTGCGGTTCACCCTTCGCAAAGTCGCTCATGGTTTTCCTGCTGGTGGGTTGAGAGACCTCCTCGCCTTCGGCTGGCTCGTAGTGACCGCAGCCGAAGCAGTAGCCGTGCCCGTCGCTGTAGCGCGCAAGGTTGTCCTTGCTGCCGCAGTTCGGGCACGGCTCTTTGTGGAGGTATTCGGAGTCAGCGCTTTGCACGCTCCACGGACCACATGCGCTTGCGGTAGGAAATGCCGAGGCGACGATTCAGCGCACCCTTGACGGTGCGGCCCAGGCCGCGGAACGGCTTGTCGGCGCGCGCCCATGCGCGCTCGAAAGCCAGGCGCATCGCGGACGGAATGACGGTGGTAGCGGTGTTGGTCATGCGTTCTTCTCCAGCAGGAACTTGGTGAATGCGGCGACTTCTTCGGTCGCATCGTTGGCGTCGAGGCCCAGCTCGTCGGTGCAGTAGTTGCGATACAGCTGGAGCAGCGCATCGACGCGGTACTGCTTCGGAGCGCGGCGCGCTTCCAGGAGCGGAGCCTTGCTGCGGCGCTGACGGCGCGACAGGCGATAGCGCGTGTACCGCTGCCCCGAGGCGTCCTCGCAGGTCTGCGTTTCGATCTCGAAGCCAGCAGCGCGCAGCTCATCGACGCGCGAGGCGAGGCGGCGGATGCGGTAGACGCCTTCGGCCTGCCACGAGGTCAGGTGCGAGTGGCGACGCAGGTGATCCAGGACGACCTGGGTTTGCGGGGGCAGCGGTTTCACGTTGGGTTCTCCTATCGAGGGAAGTCAGGTGCCCACACGACGGGCTTGCCGTAGGCGGCGAGCAGGCGTCGCAGCGCGGCGTGTTGGGCTTCGGTGAAGTTGTCCTCGGGCTGCATGGCGTCGTTGACGCCGCCCAGGAGGCAGACTTGGTATGCGGATTGGTTGTGCTTACCGGCGAGAGCGCCGGGCTGATTCAGCGGGCGACCGTCGTAGATCGAGCCGTCACGTTCGATGACGAAGTGGACGGCGATCTTCGAGTAGCCCTGCGAGCGGTGCAGGCGTGCGAGTTCTTCGCCGGTCGTGACCTGCTCGGGGCGGGTCATGCTGGCGAGGACGAACAGCGCCTCTACCGATTCCAGAGGTTTGAGGCGCACTTAGAGTTTGTAGAGGTGGACTTCGGTGCGTGGTTCTTCGTCCGGCTGCGCCCAGCGCTTACCGGAGAGCAGCCACATGACTTGCTTGTCGTCGGCCCAATAGCCGGTGGCTTTGGTCACAACGTCCATCGGCCCCTTGGCGAGGTTGTCCACGTCGCCCTTGGGAAACGCGGCCTTCGAGGTCTTGGCGCGTTTGCATACCGCGATGATGACCACTAAAACCGGATCGGTCGGCGACAGGTCCAGATCACCGGCTGGCAGATGCTTCTCTGCGGCTTCCTTCCAGGTCTTGTAGGTCTTGCCGTAGTAGACGCCCCAGCGCGAAACCTTCGGGCGCGAGGCGGGCACCGGGTCAAACGGGAACGTGAGGGAGGCCAAATGCTTGGCCCCCCTCGCGGTGTTCACGATGACCGACAGCGGATCAGTAGTCGCCGTCATCGCCCTCGTCGTCGGAGTCGCTGTCGTCGTCCGAGTCGTCATCGCTGTCGCTGAACGGCGCGCTGTCGGCGGCCTCGTAGCCGTCCTCCTCGCCGAAGCCGTAGTCCTTGGCGTTGCGCTGGCCGAACTCGACCAGCTCGATCACCTGGACGGCGACCATGTAGCAGGTCAGGTAGAACTTCTTGGCCGATTCGACGAACGAGCCGCCGATCTCGTAGGAGACCTTGAGTTCGCTGCCGCCGCCGATCTGCGGCGGGTTGTCGATCTTCTTGCCGCGGGCGTCGAAGATGTCCGGGCGCATGGTGAACTTCTTGCCGGTGCGCTTGCTGACGCCGCTGGCCTTCATCTTGAACTTCACCAGCACGCGGCCGGTGTCATCGCCGTTCTCGTCGGTTTCTTCGGTGAACACCGGGGCCACTTCGGCACCCTTCTTCTTCTTCGGGTTCTCGCTCAGGAACTCCTGGAACAGCTCGTCGCGCCGGGTTTCCAGCTTCTTCGCCAGCGCCTTGAAGTCCTTGTCGTTCGGGTCGAACGCCAGGCTCACGGTGTATTCGCCTTCCGGCTTGAACTTGGTGTCCGGTTCGTTCAGGCGCGGCCACACGGCGGTGCCCTTGGGGGAGACGAATCGTTCGCGCTTCTTGGTTGCCATCAGTTGTCGGTCTCGTAGTTGGTCGGGAGATAGATGCCCGCGCGCCACAGGTCAGCGGCGGCGGTCAACGGGGTGTCGGCGGAAATGCCGAAGGCTTCGTCGATGTCGAAGCCGATGAGCGCCTCGTCGATGAAGGCGTCGGTGATCGGGTCACGCATCACGGGTAGTGCGGTTTCAGCTCGCGCTCCGCGTAGCGGCGCACGGCGTTGAGGGTGTTGACCTGCCGGTAGCGGCAGTCCTGCTCCATGCGCGAGACGACCCGCAGCACTTCCATCGGATCGAGGCCGAGCACTTCGCAGAAGTTCTTGAAGGCGCACGCCAAGCCGATCACCTGATCGGCCGGGTGGCCGAGGGACTGCACGCTGTCGATCACTACGAAAGCGCCGCGTGCGGCGCTCTCGGCAGAACGTGAGTGCAGTCCGTCGATGACGCGATCACGCACCTGCGTGCAGCTCCGTCATGCGGTGCTTGAACTCCTCGACCGTGCCGTGTTCGGCCGGGTTGTAGATGCCGAGGACCACACCGAAGTGGTCCTGGGCAACGTAGGTGTTCAGTGCGTGCTGGTAGTTGATGCTCATGTTGATGTTCTCGCTTGGGGTATCAATTGCCAAAGGGGGATGGACTAGGCAAAGAAATAGCGCGACTCCAGCACCAGGCTGAGGTCCAGGTCGCCATGCGGCGGGAGGGGTGGGAGTTTCTCTGCCGCTTCTGGCGGGAGCTGCTCGACGAGTTGCTGTCGGAAGTCGGCCAGTACGTCGCCGCTGTATTGATCGACGAACGCCTGCCGGAGTGCGGCGGCGAGGATTGCTGCCTGGCCCGCGTGCGTACCGTAGGAGTCGTGGATCATGGCGAACGACTCGATGCCGTTCTCTGCCGCGAGGCAGGTGGTCAGCATCATGTGGCTGGCGTCGCAGGAGTGGACGAAGTTCGGACTGATCCCGAGGGTCTGCCTGCGACGGTCGAGCTTAGTACCGCCGATGTTGACCACTAAATTCACCTCGCGGCCTCCGACGTGCGGCCGGATGCGGACGCCTTCCTCCTCGCGGTACTCCTGGAGGACCGGGAAGCCAGCGGGGGTCGTCCAGCTCACCGGCAGGTCGGCCGACGAGGCGACCTTGGAGGCGTCACGCAGCCAGTCCATCGCCGCGCGGGCTGCGATCACGACCTCGCCGATGCACTCCCACAGCAGGGTCGCCAGGTACTCGGCGGTCTCCCAATCGTCCTCCATGCCCAGCTTCTTGAACTTGGAGAGCACCTGGGCGCGCATGCCCGACTTCGTGACGCCGTAGGGCAGCGTCATCACCGGCTGCTTCACGATGTCGCGGGTGAGCTGGCCGTCCAGCTTGATCGCCAGCGGGTCGCCGCTCTCGGCACGGGCGCGCAGCTTCTCCTGGGCCACGTCTTTCACGCGCGAATAGATGTCGGCGGGCTTCGGCTGCGGGATCAGGTTGGTGGCTGCACCGCCCACGGAGTCGCGGAGCATGGCCGAGAAGTTCTGGAGGCCGTTACAGGAGCCGTCGAGCGCGATGGGCAGGTGGGAGACGTGATCGCGGCCGTTGAGGCTGTAGCCGAGCCACTCGAAGCACGCTGCCAGCGCGCAGAACGGGCTGTCGGCGTCCATCCAGAAGCGTTGGCCGTCCAGCGGATCGAGGGCGCTGTCGAGAATCTGCTCCTCGTGCTCGCGCACCCAGGCCACGCGCTCCTCGAACGACACCTTGTCCACGCCGAAGCAGTTGGCGACGTGGATGGCGAGCCAGTAGGCACCGTCCTCGCCGAGCGGCACGCCTTGGGCGAACGTCAGCAGGCCCTTGGCCGCATCATCACCCTGCGGGGTCAGCGTCGGGGGCAGGGGGTAGCACCGGCCGCGGAAGTCGAGGTTGTGAGGGAAGTAGATCGCGGGGTACTCGGCGAACTTCTCCGCCAAGGCGATCTTCTGCGCGGCGGCGAGGCGGGTGGACACGCTGCGCGCGTTGGCCTCGTAGACCTTGGCGCGGTCGCGCTTCCATTCCTTGAACTCGTCGGCGTGGTGCTCCTTGAAGTAGTCCGGGTCGGTCTCCAGCAGGGCAGGGCGGCTCGGCAGGTCCATCAGTTCACGCTCCGGCAGCCCGGCGACACCGCCGCCTGCGTTCCACAGCTCGCGCATGACCTCTAGGACGGGCACGTTCACCTTCCAGGCGGTTGCCTGGATGGCGTTGAGGGCCTGGTAGACGTTGGGCATATCGACCAGCGCCAGCTCGCGCTTGTAGGCGCGGTTGCGGGTACGCACGAGGTCAGCCCGGCCGCCGATGTCGGTCAGGTAGCCGCCGTCGCGGGGCGTGGTCCACGGACGGGGCGGGACGACCATCGGCATCAGCACCGGCTGGTACAGGGCGGCGCTGTCGTGGGCCTTGGTCAGCCAGTCGAGCACCTTCTGATTCCCGGCGATGAGCAGGTGGCGCTTGCCGCGCTCGGCGACGGTGACCAGCTCGACCAGCCCGGTCGCCTCGACGAACAGCTCGATGAGCTTCATGCCCACCAGCAGCGCGTCCTTGTCGGACAGGTAGAGGCGCTTGTCGTCCTCGGGGGCGAACTCGGCGTCGGCGATGACGTGCCGCATGACGGCGGTGGAGTGCCGGGCCGAGGTGGACTTCTTGAGCTGCTCCTGGACGACCCGGTACAGGCCGGGGTGCTTCTCGCGGAGCAGGGAGAAGTTGATCTCGTTGGCGACCTCGTGGCCCAGGGTGATCGCCACGGACACCGCCTTGCGGTGATCGGCGACCAGCGCGTTGACGCAGGTGAAGCTGGTCAGATAGGCGAGGGCGTGGGGGTTCAGGTGGCGGATGAATTTGAGGGCGGCGTGGCGCTTGCCCGGCTTGCCGGTGTCGGCTTCGGCCACGAACGCCATGATCGCGGCGGCGGTGGCGTCGATGCTCTCCATGACCAGCTTGCGGCCGGGGCCGGTCTCGGCCTCCTGGCGCTGCTCCCTGATCTTCTCGTAGCGGGCAATGCCCAGGCTGGTGCTTTCCTTCTCCAGTTCGAGCTGGGCGGCGTGCAGGTCGTTCTCTTGCCAAGTCGTCATCGTTTGCCCTCGGGGGATGCAAAAGTCAAAACGGGAGGACCGCACCGGGGGCTGCCCGGTACGGTCCTGAGTGGTTCGGTTGTTGGTCCTGGGTGGACCTATGTGGAACTGTAGTAGTCCTCGGTGGTGAACAGCAATGAGTAGTTCTGAATGGTTGTCCTAGGAGGAGGTCCGCCGAAGATGACCACTTTATTCGGCGTCACCTGGTGTCACCTGTCGCGGCACCCGGCGTCACCTATATGTCACCCGAAGCGTCACCTGATAGACTGGAACGCTGTAAGTAGTTGAGTGGTCAGCACTAATCGGCAGGGGCTTCGGGATTTAGGTTCCAGTGCCGCAAGGCGTGGGGGTTCGAGTCCCCCCTTTCGCACCAGTGCCGGCCTGTCCCCGCCCTGATCGGGCCATCTGCGCCCCCTTGACCGGCACGCGCTGGCAGTGCACGCCGAATTGGGCGAAACTAAAGGGCTGCGGCAAGCAGGCGCGTCCCAGACGTCGCGTCCTTACAACCGTTTCATCCCAATCATCGAGCCGGGGGCCTGGGCCACCGGTGGCAGGAGTCAACATGCAAGCTTCGATCGAATCCACCGGCAACCTGGAACGCCGCCTGAGCTTCTCGCTGCCGGAAGAGCGTCTGCAGAGCCACATCGCCGGCCGCCTCGGCGAAATCGCCCGTACCACCCGCATCAAGGGCTTCCGCCCGGGCAAGGTGCCGGCCAAGGTGATCGAGCAGCGCTTCGGCGCGCAGGTCCGTGGCGAGGCGCTGGACGGCCTGCTGCGCGAAACCTTCGATGCGGCCGTGCGCGAGCACGACCTGCGCATCGTCGGCAGCCCGCGCATCGACAAGGGCGACGAGGGTGAGTTCTCCTTCGTGGCCACCGTGGAAGTGGTGCCGGACTTCGGCGACATCGACGTCAGCAAGCTGACCGTCGTGCGCCATACCGCCGAGATCACCGACGCCGACATCGACCAGATGATCGAGAACCTGCAGAACCAGCGTCGTACCTGGGCCCCGGTCAGCCGTGGCGCGCAGGACGGTGACCTGGTCGCGGTGGAAACCTGGTCGCAGGCCGGGGAAGAGCGCCTGCCGGCCGAGGGCACCGAGAAGGGTTCGATCGTGCTCGGCCAGGGCATGATGTTCGACACCATCGAGAAGGGCCTGGTCGGCCTGGCCAAGGGCGAAGAGAAGACCCTCGACGTCGAGTTCCCGGCTGACTGGCGCGTGCCGGTGCTGGCCGGCAAGACCGTGCAGGTCACCGTCAAGGTCACCGAGGTCTCCGAGCCGGTCGTGCCGGCGGTCGACGAAGCCTTCATCAAGAGCTTCGGCGTGAAGGGCGGCGATGTGGAGCAGTTCCGCAGCGACATCCGCGCCAACCTGGAGCGCGAGCTGAAGGGTGCGTTGATGAACCGCCTGCGCCGTGAAGTGGGCGAGCAGCTGATCGCGGCCTACTCGTCGGTGGAAATGCCGCCGCGCCTGGTCGAGAACGAAGCCCGCGCCATGCTGGCCCAGCAGGTCGAGCAGCTGCGCCGCAACGGCCAGAACGTCGGCGAGATCCCGGCCGATGCCCACGAAGGCTTCAAGGACGCTGCCGCCAAGCGCGTGCTGGTCGGCCTGCTGGTCGGTGAAGTGGCCCGCATCAACGACCTGCGCCTGGAAGCCAAGCGCCTGAATGAAACGATGCGTCTGATCGCTTCGACCTACGAAGAGCCGGAGCAGGTCATTGAGATGTACCGCAACGACCCCCAGTTGATGTCTGGCCTGCAGAACCGTGTGATGGAAGAGCAGGTGATCGACTGGATCGCCGAGCGTGCCCAGCACACCGAAGAGAAGCTGTCGTTCCAGGACGCGATCCGCCAGTAAGCCCGGGCGGATCACCGGATGCCCCGCGCCTTTGCCGGCGCGGGGTTGTTGCCCCCCAAGATAGGTACCTCACGTAATGGACAACCGAACCAAAGCCCTGAACCTGGTTCCGATGGTGGTCGAGCAGACCAGCCGCGGCGAGCGTGCCTACGACATCTATTCGCGCCTGTTGAAGGAGCGCCTGATCTTCCTCGTGGGCCCGATCGACGATCACATGGCCAACGTGGTGGTGGCGCAGTTGCTGTTCCTGGAATCGGAAAACCCGGAAAAGGACATCAACATCTACATCAACTCGCCGGGTGGCGTGGTCACCGCCGGCATGGCGATCTACGACACCATGCAGTACATCAAGCCGAATGTGAGCACCACCTGCATCGGCCAGGCCGCCTCGATGGGCGCCCTGCTGCTGGCCGCGGGCGAAGCCGGCAAGCGCTATGCGCTGCCGAACTCGCGCGTGATGATCCATCAGCCGCTGGGTGGCTACCAGGGCCAGGCCACCGACATCGACATCCACGCGCGCGAGATCCTGACCCTGCGTTCGCGCCTGAACGAGGTGCTGGCCAAGCACACCGGCCAGTCGCTGGAGACGATCGCCCGTGACACCGAGCGCGACAACTTCAAGAGCGCCTTCGAGGCGCAGGCCTACGGTCTGGTCGACCAGGTCCTGGAGCGTCGTCCGGATGAGTCGATCCAGGCCGGTTGACCGGCCTTCACGGGGCCAGGGAGGCCTCGTTCCTGCAGGGTCGGGTGGGACTGGTGTCCCCTCGGCCCTGTGCTATTCTCGAATCGAACCCCCGTTCAGCGGGTGGGGTAACTGGGTAAGCGAAGCATGAGCGAAGACCGCCAAGGTCGTTCCACGGACACCGGCAAGATCCTCTACTGCTCTTTCTGCGGCAAGAGCCAGCATGAAGTGCGCAAGCTGATTGCGGGTCCGAGCGTGTTCATCTGCGATGAGTGCGTGGAGCTGTGCAACGACATCATCCGTGAGGAACTTGAGGAAAAGGCGCAGTCGGCGCGCAGTTCGCTGCCCAAGCCGCGCGAGATCCTCGAGGTCCTCGACCAGTACGTGATCGGCCAGAACCGTGCCAAGCGCACGCTGGCAGTGGCCGTGTACAACCACTACAAGCGCATCGAGAGCCGGCAGAAGAACGACGACGTCGAACTGGCGAAGTCGAACATCCTGCTGGTCGGCCCGACCGGTTCGGGCAAGACGCTGCTGGCCGAGACCCTGGCCCGCCTGCTCAACGTGCCGTTCACCATGGCCGACGCCACCACGCTGACCGAAGCCGGTTACGTGGGCGAGGACGTGGAGAACATCATCCAGAAGCTGCTGCAGAAGTGCGACTACGACGTCGAGAAGGCGCAGCAGGGCATCGTCTACATCGATGAAATCGACAAGATCTCGCGCAAGAGCGAGAACCCGTCGATTACCCGCGATGTGTCCGGCGAAGGCGTGCAGCAGGCCCTGCTGAAGCTGATCGAAGGCACCGTGGCCAGCGTTCCGCCGCAGGGCGGCCGCAAGCACCCGCAGCAGGAATTCCTGCAGGTGGACACCAAGAACATCCTGTTCATCTGCGGCGGCGCGTTCGCCGGGCTGGACAAGGTGATCCAGGCGCGTTCCACCGACGTCGGCAGCATCGGCTTCGGTGCCAAGGTGAAGAGCAGCGAGCGCAAGCAGGAAGTGGGCAAGGTGCTGGCGGAAGTCGAGCCGGAAGACCTGATCAAGTTCGGCCTGATTCCCGAGTTCGTCGGCCGCCTGCCGGTGGTCGCGACCCTGGAGGAGCTGGACGAGCCGGCCCTGATCAAGATCCTGACCGAGCCGAAGAACGCCATCACCAAGCAGTTCAAGAAGCTGTTCGAGATGGAAAACGTGGAGCTGGAGTTCCGTCCGGACGCGTTGTCGGCCATCGCCAGGAAGGCGCTCAAGCGCAAGACCGGCGCCCGTGGCCTGCGCACCATCGTCGAATCCGTCCTGCTGGACACCATGTACGACCTGCCGTCGCAGGAGAACGTCAGCAAGGTGGTCGTGGACGAATCGGTGATCGAGCACAAGTCCGAGCCGTACCTGATCTACCAGACCCCGGCGGCCCCTGAACAGAAGGCCGCAGGCGCCGAGTGATCCTTCCAGGTTGTTGATTGGAAAGGATTTTCAAGGAATGCCTTGCATCTGAAAGCCGATGGCCCCATAACGGGGCCATCGGCTTTTTTTGTCTCCGGAAGATGCCCTCCCGGAGGCGGTTTTCCCCCTTCCCTGGAGCCCCCATGGCCCGTTCCCCAAGTGAAACCCTCGACCTGCCGGTCCTGCCGCTGCGCGACGTAGTGGTGTTCCCGCACATGGTCATCCCGCTGTTCGTCGGCCGTGACAAGTCCATGCACGCGCTCGAACAGGCAATGGAGGCGGACAAGCGCATCCTGCTGCTGGCGCAGAAGTCGGCCGAAACCGACGACCCGCATGCGGCCGACCTCTACCAGGTCGGTACGCTGGCGCAGGTGCTGCAGCTGCTGAAGCTGCCCGACGGCACCATCAAGGTGCTGGTTGAAGGCCTGTCGCGCGTGCAGGTCACCCACGTCGACGAGCGCGACGGCTCGCTGCATGGCCAGGCCGTGGAGATCGACGCCACCGACGAGCGCGAGGCGCGCGAGGTCGAGGCGATTGCCCGCTCGCTGATGTCGCTGTTCGAGCAGTACGTGAAGACCAACCGCAAGCTGCCGCCGGAGCTGCTGCAGACGCTGTCGGGCATCGATGAGCCGGCGCGCCTGGCCGACACCATCGCTGCGCACATCAGCGTGCGCCTGGCCGATAAGCAGCGTCTGCTGGAAACGCTGGCCGTCGGTGACCGCCTGGAGATGCTGGTCGGGCTGGTCGACGGCGAGATCGACGTGCAGCAGATGGAGAAGCGCATCCGCGGCCGCGTGAAGTCGCAGATGGAGAAGAGCCAGCGCGAGTATTACCTCAACGAACAGATGAAGGCCATCCAGAAGGAACTGGGTGACCTGGACGACGCGCCGGGCGAGCTGGAAGAACTGGCCCGCAAGATTGCCGAGGCCGGCATGCCGAAGGCGGTTGAAGCCAAGGCGCGCAATGAACTGAACAAGCTCAAGCAGATGTCGCCGATGTCGGCCGAAGCCGCCGTCGTGCGCAACTACCTGGAGTGGCTGCTGGGCGTGCCGTGGAAGAAGCGCAGCAAGGTGCGCAAGGACCTGAAGGTCGCGCAGGATACGCTCGATGCCGACCACTACGGCCTGGAGAAGGTCAAGGAGCGCATTCTTGAATACCTGGCGGTGCAGTCGCGCGTGAAGCAGATGAAGGGCCCGATCCTGTGCCTGGTCGGGCCGCCGGGCGTGGGCAAGACCTCGCTGGGCCAGTCGATTGCCAAGGCCACCAACCGCAAGTTCGTGCGCATGTCGCTGGGCGGCGTGCGCGACGAGGCCGAAATCCGTGGCCACCGCCGTACCTACGTCGGTTCCATGCCGGGCCGCATCGTGCAGAACCTCAACAAGGTCGGCAGCAAGAACCCGCTGTTCGTGCTCGACGAGATCGACAAGATGTCGATGGACTTCCGTGGCGATCCGTCTTCGGCGCTGCTGGAAGTGCTCGATCCGGAGCAGAACAACGCATTCAACGACCACTACCTGGAAGTGGACCTGGACCTGTCCGAAGTGATGTTCGTGGCCACCTCGAACTCGCTCAACATTCCCGGCCCGCTGCTGGACCGCATGGAAGTGATCCGCATCCCCGGCTACACCGAGGATGAGAAGCTCAACATCGCGACCCGCTACCTGGTGCCGAAGCAGGTCAAGGCCAACGGCCTGCAGCCGGAAGAGCTGGAAATCGGCAGTGACGCCATCCAGGACATCGTGCGCTACTACACGCGCGAATCGGGCGTGCGCAACCTGGAACGCGAGATCGCCAAGATCTGCCGCAAGGTGGTGAAGGAGATCGCGCTGGCCGGCCCGCAGCCGGTGAAGGCGAAGAAGGGTGCGAAGAAGCCCAAGGCGCTGGTCAATGTGTCCAGCAAGAACCTGGACAAGTACCTGGGCGTGCGTCGCTTCGACTTCGGCCGTGCCGAGGAAGAGAATGAAATCGGCCTGGTCACCGGCCTGGCCTGGACCGAAGTCGGTGGCGACCTGCTGCAGATCGAATCGACCCTGGTGCCGGGCAAGGGCCAGCTGATCCTTACCGGCCAGCTCGGCAACGTGATGAAGGAATCGGCGTCGGCCGCGCTGTCGGTGGTGCGTTCGCGCGCCGTGGGCTTTGGCATCGACAGCGACTTCCTGCAGAAGCATGACGTGCACCTGCACGTGCCCGATGGCGCCACGCCGAAGGATGGCCCGAGTGCCGGCGCGGCGATGGTCACCTCGCTGGTGTCGATGCTGACCAAGGTGCCGGTGCGCGCCGACGTGGCGATGACCGGCGAGATCACCCTGCGTGGTCGAGTCACTGCCATCGGTGGCCTGAAGGAGAAGCTGCTGGCCGCACTGCGTGGCGGCATCCGCACGGTCATCATCCCGGAAGAGAACCGCAAGGACCTGGCCGACATCCCGGCCAACGTCACCCGCGATCTGAAGATCGTGCCGGTGAAGTACATCGAAGAAGTCCTGGACCTGGCGCTGGAGCGTCCGTTGGCACCGAAGAAGGCGCGCAAGAGTGCGCAGCGTGTCACGGTGCGCAGCAAGGCCAAACCGAGTGGAAACGCGCGCGTCAAGCATTGACGCGCGCTGTCCAATGGCCCGAAACCCGCGTCGTTGCTGGCTTTCCAGCTTGCGTGGGGGTAGGGCCACTGGTATAAAAGCAGCACTCGCGAATGAGTGGTCGCAGTCTGGTGATCGCTAGATTCGGCGAACCGTTTCCACATGGCGGCCGCATGCAGATGGCGTGCGGTTGCTTCCCTGTCGAATAAGCGGAACCCACCGCCAAAGGAGTTGTAGAGAATGAACAAGACCGAATTGATCGATGCCGTTGCTGAAGCTGCCGACCTGACCAAGGCAGAGTCCAGCCGCGCTGTCGATGCCGTCGTTGCTGCCATCACCAAGGCGCTGAAGGACGGCGATGCGGTCACTCTGGTTGGCTTCGGTACCTTCCAGGTCCGCGACCGTGCTGCCCGCACCGGCCGCAACCCGAAGACCGGCGACACCATCAAGATCGCTGCTTCGAAGAATCCGTCGTTCAAGGCTGGCAAGGCCCTGAAGGATGCTGTAAACTAAGCGGCTCGCTGGGGTGCTTAGCTCAGCGGTAGAGCGTCTCCTTTACACGGAGAGGGTCGGGGGTTCGAAACCCTCAGCACCCACCACAGCACCGCGGTAAAAGTTTGAGTGTGGAGCGGTAGTTCAGCTGGTTAGAATGCTGGCCTGTCACGCCGGAGGTCGCGGGTTCGAGTCCCGTCCGCTCCGCCATTCAACGAGGCCTCCGGCCAAAAGCTGGAGGCTTTGTTTTCTCCCCGGTCCAGGCCGGCTGAAAGCAAAAAGGTAACAACGCGGAGCGGTAGTTCAGCTGGTTAGAATGCTGGCCTGTCACGCCGGAGGTCGCGGGTTCGAGTCCCGTCCGCTCCGCCATTACATCCAGGCCCCCGGTTCAAGGCTGGGGGCCTTGTCTTCTCACCGAGAGGTTCGGAGGAAGGCGAAAAAGTCTTTGCAAGAACGGAGCGGTAGTTCAGCTGGTTAGAATGCTGGCCTGTCACGCCGGAGGTCGCGGGTTCGAGTCCCGTCCGCTCCGCCATTGCAGACTTCTTAAGTCCCTGTGAAAAAACTTTGAAAAAAGTGTTCATCGGGCTGGGTTTCCAGAGAGTCTTCGGATATACTGGGCGCCTGCAAAGTTCAAGCGCGGAGCGGTAGTTCAGCTGGTTAGAATGCTGGCCTGTCACGCCGGAGGTCGCGGGTTCGAGTCCCGTCCGCTCCGCCAACTCTAAAAGCCCTCGGCGCAAGCCGGGGGCTTTTTCTTTGCGCCAGGATGTGGAGTTGGCCGACGCACTGGTGGTGCCTGCCTGCGCAAGTGGGCGCAGGCCGCGTCGGTGCTGCTTTTGGTCCCTGCGGCGAAGCGGGTTACACTGCCGGGCTCGCCAATCAGGCCTTGTGATTCCTCACCATGCTGCAGAAACTCCGCGACAAGACCTCAGGCTGGATCGTCACCGTGATCCTGGGGCTGCTGATGATTCCGTTCCTGTTCGTGATCGACAACAGCTACCTCGGTGGCGTTGGCGCACAGAACGTGGCCAAGGTTTCCGCGCCGCCCACCTGGTGGCGTTCGGCGCCGTCGTGGTGGCCGGTGCGCATGCTGTGGCAGCACCATGAGATCAGCTCGCAGGATTTCCGCACGCGTTTCGAGCAGGAGCGCATGCGTGAGCGCCAGCAGCAGGGCGACAACTTCGACCCGCGCGCGTTCGAGAGCACCGAGAACAAGATGGCCGTGCTCGATCAGCTGATCGACGAACAGGTCGTGCGTCTGGTCGGTGAACAGGCGGGCGTGGTGATCGGCGACGGCGCGGTGCGCGAGTACATCGCGACCATGCCGGCGTTCCTCGATTCGAACGGCAAGTTCAACGAGAACAACTACCGCCTGGCATTGGCCGGTGGCAATCCGCCGCGTACCCCGACCCAGTTCCAGGAACTGGTGCGTGAGAGCCTGCAGCAGTCGGTGATCCCATCGGGCCTGCAGAGCTCCGGCTTCGTCACCCAGGCCGAGACCGAGCGCCTGTTGAAGCTGCTGGGCGAAACCCGCGACGTCGAGCTGGCCGCGTTGCCGCCCGTACCGGCCGATACCGCGCCGGTCACCGATGATCAGATCAAGAAGTGGTACGACAGCCACGGCAAGGATTTCCGCCAGGCCGAGAGCGTGTCGCTGGAGTACGTCGAGATCAACGGTGCGAACCTGCCGGCACCGACCCCGGCCGATGAAGCGACCCTGCGCAAGCGCTATGAAGAGGAAAAGGCAAAGTTCACCTCGCCGGAGCAGCGCCAGGCCTCGCACATCCTGATCACCGGTGACGGCGCCGAAGCCAAGGCGAACAGGATCGCTGCCGAAGCCAAGGCGGCCGGTGCCGACTTCGCTGCGCTGGCCAAGGCCAATTCGGAAGATCCGGGCTCCAAGGACCAGGGCGGTGACCTGGGTTGGGTCGAGCGCGGTGCGATGGTCAAGCCGTTCGAGGACGCGCTGTTTGCGGCCAAGGCCGGTGACGTGATCGGCCCGGTCAAGACCGAGTTCGGTTACCACATCATCAAGGTGGCCGCTGTGCGCGGTGGCCAGGGCAAGTCGTTCGAGGAAGTGCGTGACACGCTGGCTGCCGAGCAGCTGAAGGCCGACGGCGAGCGCGGCTTCAACGAACTGGCCGGTCGCCTGGTCGATGCCATCAACAAGAGCCCGAGCGACCTGGCGGCCGCCGCCAAGGAAGTGAACCTGCCGCTGCAGACCCTGGGCCCGATCACCCGCGCGACCGCCAGCGGCATCGCCGCTGACCCGGCCGTGCTGCGTGCCGCCTTCTCCGACGTGCTGGTGCAGGACGGTACCGCCAGTGACCCGATCGCCCTGGGCGGCGCGACCAACCACAGCGTGGTCATCCGTGTGGCTGCACACACCCCGGAACAGGCCCTGCCGCTGGACAAGGCCCGCGAACAGGTGATCGCTGCGATCCGTGCTGATCGCCAGCGCCAGGCCAGCGACAAGGCCGCCGATGCCATCCTGGCCAAGCTGAAGGCGGGCGCCACCCTGCAGTCGCTGGCCGCCAGCGAGAAGCTGCAGCTGAGCCCGATGCCGGGCCTGCCGCGCAGCCAGCCGGTGCCGACCCCGGAAATCAACCGCGCGATCTTCAGTGCGCCGGTGCCGGCTGAAGGCAAGCCGAGCTATGGCAAGGTCGACGTCAATGGTCACGCGCTGCTGTTCGCGGTGAACAAGGTCAATCCGAGCGACATCAAGGAAGTGACTGCAGAGCAGCAGAAGCAGCTGAAGGAACAACTGAGCCAGATCGACGGCATGGCCGCGGCCAAGGCCTACATCGAGGCGATGCGCAAGAAGTTCATGATCCAGACCACCGAAGCGAACCTGTAAGCCTCGCGGCGAGCAGATCGAAGAAGGCCCGGCATTGCCGGGCCTTTTTTTTTGTGCGGGCGCTGCTGGAAATTGAATTGTAGAGCCGAGCCCATGCTCGGCTGGCCATGAACCCCGACAAGTCGCAGGCAAGAAAAAAGCCGAGCAGGGGCTCGGCTCTACAGGAGGGCCTGGCCTGCGCGTCAGTCTTCGACGCGCAACACGGCGCCCGGCTTCAGCACGCTGCTGCCGCTCAGGCCGTTCAGCGACAGAAGCGCCTTGACCGGCATGCCATAGCGGCGGGCGATGGTCCAGGCCGATTCACCATCACGCACGGTGTGGCGACGGCTGCGCGGACGATCGGCGATCGCGGCCACGGTCTTGGCGACCTGCGGCGTTGGCGAGGCGGCGGCAGCAGGTACGCTACTGGCCACCAGTGCGGTGGCGGTGTCCGCCACGGTCGCGCTGGCGGCCGAGACCGGCGCCAGCACGCGGGTGGTGCCGGACGAGACGCGTCCACCGCCCGCCAGGGCGGGGTTGAGACGGACGATCCTGGCCGGGTCCAGGGCGCGCTGTGCGGCCCACTGCTGGACGCTGGTGCCGGCGGGCAGGGTGTGGTCCTTCAGTACGGGTACGGTGCGGTCCAGCGAGGCCATGACACCTGGCTGGTCTTCCACGTCTTCCAGCACGCAGGCCAGGGCATGCAGCTTCTCGACGTAGGCATGGGTGACCGGCGACAGGCCGGGCAGCGCCGAGGGCTTGGCGTTCTGCGCGTTCATGCCGGCCTTGCGCATGGATTGCAGCACGCGGTACTCGCCGGCGTTGTAGGCCATGGTGGCCAGGCGCCAGTCACCGCCGAACATGCCGTGCAGGGTCTTCAGGTAGCGCACTGCGGCCTGGGTGGAATCGACCGCCGACAGGCGGCCGTCGTAGCCGTTGGCCATGGGCACACGGTGATTGCGCGCTGTGGTGGCGATGAACTGCCACAGGCCGGTTGGGCCGCTGCCGTTGCGGGCATTGGGCCGGTAGCCGCTTTCCACGAAGGGAATCAGTGCGAACTCGGTGGGCAGGTTGGCCTTGCGCAGTTCTTCGACCACGTAGCCGAACAGCACCAGTGCATCGTCATCCTGGTTGGCCAGGCGCGACGGGGCGTGGGCGAACTGCTTCTGCCAGCGCGGGCTGGTGGCCTCGGCATTGCAGGTGGGCTCGGCCAGGCCATCGCGGAAGCTGGAGAAGATCTCCTGGCCGTTGCGGACCGACGCGGCCGGCAACGCGGCCGGATCCAGCGGCAGGGCGGCGGCGGCGGTCAGGTTCTGGCCGATGCCAGCGCCCAGCGACTGGGCGCCGGCGGTTCCGGCCAGCCCCAGGACCAGGCCCAGGGCCAGCGGCAGACTTCGGCGCATCATGCGCGGAAGCCGTCTTTCCAGTGCCGGAGACCGGCCATCACGTCGACGTCGTCAACGACGTCACGGCCCAGGTGTGCCGACACCGACGCGCGGATCGGCGCCGTGTGCACACGCAGGAACGGATTGCAGTCGAATTCGTTGGCCAGGGTTACCGGCAGGGTGGAACGGTCATCGCGGCGCATGGCCAAAGCCTCCTCTTGGCGCTGCCGCAAGGCAGCGTTGGCGGGGTCGACATGCCGCGCGAAGACGGCATTTGACACGGTGTACTCATGAGCGCAACAAAGCAGCAGTTGCGCGGGCAAGGTACCCAGCTTGCGCATCGATGCCAGCAGCTGGGACGGCGTACCTTCGAACAGGCGTCCACAGCCCAGGCTGAACAACGAATCTCCGCTGAAAAGATGTTCAGCAGTGTGAAACGCGATGTGGCTGCGGGTATGCCCGGGCACGGATAGTACGTGGAACGCCCGGCCCAGTGCCTGAACGCGTTCACCTTCGCCGACCCGTTCGGTTGCCGTGGGGATGCGCTCCTCGACGGGCGCGATCACCCGGACTCCGGGAAAACGTGCCTGCAGCACGGGCACGCCACCGATGTGGTCATCGTGATGATGGGTGAGCAGGATCGTGTCCACGCGCAGGCCCTGATCGGCGAGCGCAAGCACCGGCGCGGCATCGCCGGGATCGACGACCACGGCGGCGCCGTCGTCGTCGATCAAGGTCCAGATGTAGTTGTCCGCAAATGCGGGCAGGGCAGTCAGTCGCATAGAATTGGACCATGCCCGCGCTGCAGAGCACCCGTCAAGCGAGCCAGACCCCGTGGTTCGACAGCGAACCGGCGGAAGCCCTGCGCGTTCTGGAGCGGCAACTGCTGCTGCCGCAGCTGTCGTTGCTGCCGGTGCAGCCCTGGCTGTGGATCGCGCCGAGTGCCGCATGGCTGGACGATGCGCAGCTTGGCGGGCGCGGCCTGCGCCTGTACCGGCAGGGGCACGGCTATGCCGGCGACACCCGCTGTGCGTTGCCGCTGCCGCTGGCCAATGAAAGCGTCAATGCGGTCGTGCTGCAGCATGTCACCGCAGCCGACGCTGATCGGTTGCTCGATGAGTGCGAGCGCGTGCTGATGCCGGGTGGCCACCTGTGGCTGAGCAGCCTCAACCCGTTCAGCCCTTACCGCACGCACTGGCGCCAGCACGGGCTGGTGGTGCGCACGCCGCAGCGGATCCGCCTGCTGCTCGGCCGCCACGGGCTGGAGTGCGACGATATGCGTTTACTCGGCCCGCTCTGGCGCGGCGCCGGCAGCCGTCGCGCGGGCGGTTGGTCGCCACTGCGCGCAGCCTGCCTGTTCCATGCTGAAAAGCGAACGCTGGCCCTGCCCGGGCCGAAACCGTTGCCGGTGCGTTGGCACGGCACCGTTGCTACCTGATCTGGAGTTGTATTGAAAACCATTGAAATCCACACCGACGGTTCCTGCCTTGGCAATCCCGGCCCCGGCGGCTGGGCTGCACTGCTGCGCTACAAGGGCCACGAGCGTGAACTGAGCGGCGGCGAAGCGCACACCACCAACAACCGGATGGAGCTGATGGCGGCCATTTCCGGCCTGGAAACGCTGACCGAGCCGTGCAACATCGTGCTCTACACCGATTCGCAGTATGTGCGGCAGGGCCTGACCCAATGGATGCCCGGCTGGATCCGCAAGAACTGGAAGACCGCCGGCGGTGACCCGGTGAAGAACCGCGAGCTGTGGGAGCGCCTGCATGCGGCCACGCTGCGGCACCAGATCGACTGGCGCTGGGTGAAGGGCCACTCCGGCGATCCGGACAATGAGCGGGTGGATACCCTGGCGCGCAACGCGGCCATCCGGATCCGCGACGCCAGCCCGGTAAACTGAGCCCATGCGTCAGATCATCCTCGATACCGAAACCACCGGCCTGGAGTGGAAGAAGGGCAACCGCATCGTCGAAATCGGCTGCGTGGAGCTGTTCAAGCGCCGCCCGACCGGCAATAACTACCACCAGTACATCAAGCCGGACTGCGAGTTCGAACAGGGCGCGCAGGAAGTCACCGGCCTGACCCTGGAGTTCCTGGCTGACAAGCCGGACTTCGCGCAGATCGCCGATGAATTCCTGGCCTTCATCGATGGCGCCGAGCTGATCATCCACAACGCGGCGTTCGACCTGGGCTTCCTCGACAACGAGCTGTCGTTGCTGGGCCCGCAGTATGGAAAGATCACCGATCGCTGCACGGTGATCGATACCCTGGTGATGGCGCGCGAGCGCTTCCCGGGCCAGCGCAATTCGCTGGATGCGCTGTGCAAGCGCCTGGGCGTGGACAATTCGCACCGTGCGCTGCATGGCGGCCTGCTCGACGCGCAGATCCTGGGTGACGTCTATATCGCGCTGACCTCGGGCCAGGAAGAGATCGGCTTCGGCCTGGGCGACGATGACGGCGGTGGCGCCGGTGCCGCGCTGCAGGCCTTCGATACCAGCAAACTGCTGCCGCGCCCACGCGTGGTGGCCACCCCGTCTGAGCTGGAAGCGCACAGCGCGCGTCTGGAACGACTGCGCAAGAAGGCCGGCTACGCCTTGTGGGATGGCCCGAAGGTGGAAGAGCCCGCCAGCGCGTAATGCCTGGCATGGGGTACTGCCGGCCGCTGGCCGGCAGTACCGTATCCACGCATGGCGTGGATCTGCCGCTTAATGGCAGCGCACCAGGATCACGCTGATGTTGTCGCGGCCACCGCCGTCGAGCGCGGCGGCGACCAGCGTGTCCACGCATTCCTGTGCGCTGGCATCGTCGAAGGCGAGGGTGCGGGCGATGCTGCGGTCGTCCACTTCCTCGGTCAGACCGTCACTGCACAGCAGCAGCTGCATGCCCGGGCGCAGCTCACCGCTGGTGGTGGCCACGTTCAGATGTGCAGGATCGGTCACGCCCAGCGCCTGGGTGACCACGTTGCGATGCGGATGCGCGCGTGCCTGCTCGGCCGTCAGGTTGCCCTGCGCGACCAGCTCCTGCACCACGCTGTGGTCCTGGCTGAGCTGCGCCAGCTGACCATCGCGCCACAGATACGCACGGCTGTCGCCGACCCATGCCACTTCGTAGCGATTGCCCTGCACGCGTGCTGCGACCACGGTGGTGCCCATCGGCAGGGTGTCGTTGCGCCGGCGCGAGGCACGGATGATCTCTTCGTCGGCGGTGCGGATGGCGTGGACCAGCGGCGCGCCACGGCGGATCTCGCGCACGATGGTTTCGCGGGCCAGCGCGCTGGCCACCTCGCCGCAGGCGTGGCCGCCCATGCCATCGGCCACCAGCCACAGGGCCAGCTCGCTGTCACCGTAGTAGGTGTCTTCGTTGAGCTCGCGGCGCAGGCCGGGGTGGGTGAGGTGTCCGAATTCGATCATGGTGTGCGGGGGCGGGGTATTGCTGGGGAGACAGGCATCATCGGGGGGCTGCAGGCATCCGGCAAGGCATGCACTCAGGAAATTTTCACTTCGTTGACCGGAATGACTTGTCGCCGGCCTCGCTTCCTCGTATGATGCGCGTCCCCGGTCCGCCGGGGACCACCCGGAGAGGTGGCAGAGTGGTTGAATGTACCTGACTCGAAATCAGGCAGGCGTTTATAGCGCCTCGGGGGTTCGAATCCCCCCCTCTCCGCCAGACAAAGAAAAAAGCCGCCCACTGGGCGGCTTTTTTCTTGGCCAACGTTCGGGGGATGCAGGCGGTTGTTGTAGTGATCGACACCTCTGATGCGGGGGGATGAGAACCCCCGACGGGGTTCGACGGTTCTGCAGGAGCAGAACCGGACAGCCGTAGGCTGGCCCTGGAGCGCGTAGCGCGGAAGGGGCGGGTGCATGGATGCACCCGACAATCCCACCCTCTCCGCCAGATAAAGAAAAAGGGCTGCCGAAAGGCAGCCCTTTTTCTTTATCTGGCGCGGGACGCGACGCGCTCTGCGCGTCGCCCCACACGTTGCTGCGCAACGTGTGGGCCCCTCCCTTGCCGGCCTCTCCCCGCCCCTGTCGGGGCAGCCCCTCAACAGAGGGGCTTGGTCCGCCAGATGCCTCCGTGAATCCACGCCATGGATGGATGCACATCGGGATTTGCGGCGCAGTGACCATGTCCTGATCCGGCGCGGGACACGACGCGCTTTGCGCGCGTCGCCCCACACGTTGCTGTGCAACGCGTGGGCCCCTCCCTTTGCGGGCCTCTCCCCGCCCCTGTCGGGGCAGCCCCTCAACAGAGGGGCTTGTTCCACCAGATTGCCTCCGTGAATCCACGCCATGCGTGGATGCACATCGGGGTTTGCGGCGTAGTGACCATGTCCTGATCTGGCGCGGGACACGACGCGCTTTGCGCGCGTCGCCCCACACGTTGCTGCGCAACGCGTGGGCCCCTCCCTTTGCCGGCCTCTCCCCGCCCCTGTCGGGGCAGCCTCTCAACAGAGGGGCTTGGTCCTCCAGATGCATCATGGGAGATCCGCGGTGCGTGGATGCTGTTCCTGCTGGCAGGCTCATCCACGCATGGCGTGGATCTACCTGGGATATCCGTGCGGACGCTGCGGGTTACCATGTACGCATCACCTGCTGGAGCTTTCCCCGATGACCGCTGAAATCCTCGTCCCCGTTTCTTTCGGAGAGCTGCTGGACAAGATCTCGATCCTGCAGATCAAGTCCGAGCGCATCAGCGACGAGGGCAAGCTGGCCAATGTGCGCAGGGAGCTGTCGGCGCTGGAGCAGACCTGGATGGCACACCCGGCCGCGGTGAAGGACATCGCCAGGCTGCGTGCCGAGCTGAAGGCGGTCAACGAGCAGCTCTGGGACATCGAGGACGACATCCGGCTGAAGGAGAAGGCGCAGGCGTTCGACCAGGGCTTCATCGACCTGGCGCGCAGCGTCTACCTGCGCAACGACGAACGCGCACGCATCAAGAAGGCGATCAACCTGGCGCTGGGTTCGGCGTACGTGGAAGAGAAGTCCTATCAGGATTACGCGCAGCGCACGTGATCCCGGGCAGTCCGCCGCTCACCCCAGGTGGTCGGCGACGTAGCGTTCGAAGGCGGCGATACCGTCTTCGACGGTAATCAGTTCCATCACATCGTCGAATTCGATCTTGGTGCCCCACTTCAGATCGGTGGCCTGCTTGGCCAGGTACTTGCGCGCTGCGTCGTCGTAGCGGTCCACGCAGTAGCGGCGGTCCGAGTACGGGCCACTACGGTTCGGGTTGCTGGCCGCATGCAGTCCCAGCACCTTGGTGCCCATTGCGTTGGCGATGTGCATCGGGCCCGAGTCCGGGGTCATCACCAGGTTGGCGCGGGCCAGCAGGGCGGGCAGCTGCTTGAGCGTGTCCTTGCCGACCAGGTCCAGTGCCGGCGTCTGCAGCTGCGCTTGGATCGCATCGGCCATGTGGCGCTCCAGTTCGCTGCGGCCACCGCACAGCACCACCCGCCAACCGCGCTGGACGGCATGGTTGGCCACCGCGGCGTAGCGGTCGGCGTACCAGTTGCGGCGCACGTGGCTGGAACAGGGTGAGATCATCAGCACCGGGCGGCCATCGTCCTGCCACTGCGCGGCGGCCCACTCGAAGGCGGACGGCGGCACGGCCAGATCCCAGCTGACTTCGGTCTGGCGCAGGCCCAGCGGCTCGCAGAAGCTGCCGATGGCATCCAGCACGTGGATGCCGGGGCGATCGGGAATACGCTCGTTGATGAAGAGCCCGTGCAGGTCCTTGGAGCGGCTGCGGTCGTATCCGATGCGGCGCTCGGCCGGAATGAAGGCCGACAGCAGGTTGGCGCGGAACGCGACCTGCATCTGCAACAGCGCTTCAAAGCGCCCCGGTGGCAGTTGCCTGCGCAGTTCCTTGACCCCGGCCATGCCGCTCTTCTTGTCGTAGGCATGGAAGGTGACGCCGGGCAGGCCGCCAAGCAGCTTGTGGCCAACCTTGTCGATGATCCAGTGGATCGGCGTGTCCGGGCGCGCAGCCTGCAGGGTGCGCACCAGGGGCACCACGTGGGTGACGTCGCCGAGTGCGGACAGGCGCAGGAGGCACAAGGAGGAGGACGCTGATGCCATGTGTTGTTAGACTCAATGAAATGGTCGCATTCGACGCCAATGAAGCGCTGACGCCATGCCGCGAGGGTCGCGGCATCGGGGCCATTCTGTTCGACCGCGAGCGGCTGCGGCAAGCCGATATTGGCCTGTTCTCGCCCCAGCACTGGGGCAGCAAGGCCCGCCCGGTGGGCGAGGGCGGCCGCGGCAGCGCCTGGTTCGTCGATGCGCCGTTCGGTGCCAGCGTGCTGCGCCACTACCTGCGCGGCGGCATGGCGGCCCGGATCAGCCTCGACCAATACCTCTGGCGCGGCTCGGACCGGACCCGCAGCTTCGCCGAATTCCGCTTGATGCGCGCGCTGCGCGAGAAGAAGTTGCCGGTGCCACGGCCGATCGCCGCGTTCTACATGCGCGAAGGCCTGCGCTACCGGGCCGCGATCCTGATGGAACGGATCGAAGGCGTGCGCTCGCTGGCCGACCGCGCACTGGTTGCGGGCCGCGGCGCGCCCTGGGAGGAGGCCGGGCGGCTGATCGCCCGTTTCCACCGTGCCGGCCTGGACCATGCCGACCTCAACGCGCACAACATCCTGTTCGATGGCAGTGGCCATGGCTGGCTGATCGATTTCGACCGTGGGGTGATCCGCATCCCGGCCACCGGCTGGCGCGAACGCAACCTCAAGCGGTTGCTGCGCTCGCTGGTCAAGCTGCGCGGCGAGCGCAGCGTGGAAGACGTGCAGAAGGACTACGCACGGCTGCGCCGTGCCTATGACATGGCCTGGAACCGGGGCACCTGATGGACTGGTCGTTGCGTTTCC
The DNA here is from genome assembly GCF_037079935.1 of Stenotrophomonas maltophilia group sp. Smal12. Classification (NCBI taxonomy): domain Bacteria; kingdom Pseudomonadati; phylum Pseudomonadota; class Gammaproteobacteria; order Lysobacterales; family Lysobacteraceae; genus Stenotrophomonas; species Stenotrophomonas maltophilia group sp. Smal12. The sequence goes on from NZ_JBAWUK010000019.1 coordinate 65,804, forward strand.
TCGGCGTCGGCAACGCGTCGGCGGTCGAGCTGGGATCGCCGATGTCGGTGATCGAGCGCGGTGGTCGCCCGTGGCTGACCATCGATTGCGGCGGTGAAGGCCTCACCGCGTTCAAGGCGCACTACGGGCAGATGCCGCAGGCGCTGTTCGTCACCCATGTGCACCTGGACCATGTGGCCGGCTTCGAGCGCCTGTTCGTGGACACTTTCTTCAATGCGAACCGGCGCGGCAAGGTGCGCCTGTACGTGCCTGCCACGGTGGTGCCGCTGCTGCACAAGCGCATTGGTGACTATCCGAACGTGCTGGCCGAGGGCGGTGCGAATTTCTGGGATGCCTTCCACCTGATCGTGGTGGGCGAGGCGTTCTGGCATGAGGGGGTGCGCCTGGAGGTGTTTCCGGTGCGCCATCACTGGCCGGAGACGGCCTATGGCCTGCGCCTGCAGGGCGCGCTGACCTGGAGCGGCGATACCCGGCCGATTCCGGAGATGCTGGCGCGCTACGCCAACGACAACGAACTGATCGCCCACGACTGCGGCCTGCACGGCAACCCGTCACACACGGGCGTGGACGACTTGGAGCGTGAGTACAGCATCGAACTGCAGGCGCGGATGATGCTCTACCACTACGCCAGCGTGGCCGATGGCCAGGCGCTGGCCGCGCGCGGGCACCGCGTGGCGCAGCCGGGGCAGTGCGTGCCGCTGGCCGACCCGACCGCGCCGCACGTACTGGTGCAGGATCCGCCGTGAGCAGGACCGGCCAGCCCGCCGATGCGGCGCTGGCCGCCGAACTGGAGGCGCTGGAGCGCGCGCGGTAGTAGCGCGGGGCCATGCCCGGCAAAGGGCGCCAACCAGGGTTGGCATCTACCAGAGGCGAGGGCGTCGCCGGAAAAGGCGGTGGCCCCGCCGGCTGGCCTCGGCGCCCGCGTCGATCGATACCGTTGCTGCCTTCCGGCCCTGGCGGGGTTTTCGACCTAGCGTCGCGAGGGGCCGACGGGGCCACCATAGAGACGTTGGCCGCCCGGTGGGCGGCCAGTTCACGGATCAGGGGAAGCAGCGCGCGATGCGCTGGAGACCACAGCCGGACCGCACATCGGATTACCGATGGCAGGCCCTCATTCTAGCGCAGGCCGGGCCATCGACGCCAGCTTCACGCACTGAACCGGCTGTAACCCGTTCCTGGCCACGGCGGCCGGGCGTGGCCCCCGTTGCTAGAATGCCGGCCAGGAGGAACGACCTCCCCCACATCGGGAATCAAAGACCAGGACGGCCTGGCCCTACCAAGAGGAGGGCCGTCATGGCCTGGATCTATCTATTGTTTGCCGGCCTGCTGGAAATCGTCTGGGCCGTATCCATGAAGCAGTCCGAAGGCTTCACCCGGCTCACCCCCACCGTGGTCACGATCATCGGCATGATCGCCAGCTTCTGGCTGCTGGCGGTGGCCATGCGCAGCCTGCCGCTGGGCACCGCCTATACGATCTGGACCGGCATCGGCGCGGTCGGCGCGTTCGTGGTCGGCATCGTGTTCCTGGGTGAGCAGGTCAGCCCGATGCGGATCGGTGCAGCGGTGCTGATTGTTTCCGGCCTGGTGCTGATGAAACTCTCCAGTAGCTGAATTATTTACTCATGGCGGGGATGGATTCCCCGCCACATACAGCGATATGCATTTTCGGCAAAACCATTCTGTTGGCCCCTTTTATTTGACGTGCGTCATGAAAATAACGCGCGCGATTCACATGCCGCTGGCACCGCCGGTCGCACAGTGCCGCCATTCGTCGGGCGAAATCGGGGAGTTTTCGCCTTGAGGGACACGCTGACGTACCTGTCCCTGGGTGCGATCAGGTGAAGATGTGAAGATTTTCAGGAGTTAATGCCTTCAGGCCTTGTTCCCGTATCGGGAGCAGGGGTGGCCTGCATTGTCTCCAAAAAAACCTGCCAGCTGTGCCATCCGGTCTTTTCATGGAGATTTACCGATGAACCGCATTTACCGTCTGGTTTTCAATCGTGCCCTTGGGGTAATGCAGGTTGCTTCGGAGGTCGCCCTGAATCCCGGGGGGAGCGCGGTCAGCGCAGGGCGGATACCGCGATTGCGGACGCACCAGCTGGCGGCGGCATTGGCCGCCACACTGGCCAGTGGATCGGCATTCGCGGCGTGTACGGGTACCACGACCGTAAACTGCGACAGCACCACCACCATCAACAATTACTCCAACGCGACCAACGGCCTCACGCTGAACATCGCTGCGGGTGCATTGCTGCGTACGCCGCCGATCGTAGGTGGAGGCAACGCAGCAACGCTGACCGGCGACAACGTGACGGTCAACAACAATGGCACGATCGATCCGAGCTCGATCGTCCTTGCCTCGCCCGGCCTGGTCATCGGCAATGGTTCCGCCAACAACAGCGCGATCGTCGTCAACAACAACGCCAGTGGACAGATCAAGGGTGTCGTCAACATCGCAACGCTGCTGGGCTTCGGTGGACAGGCGCTGGTGGCACAGAACGTCAACGGCACCACCACCATCAACAACGCCGGCCTGATCAGCACGTCGTTGATCGGCGCAGGCAGCGTTTCCGACGCGACCACGGTGGTGACCTACGGTGGTGCGGCAGCCAATGTGACCAACACCGGCACCATCGACGGGCGTGTCGGCCTGGGCGCTTCTGGCGGTAATACGTTCCTCAATGCAGGGGCGGTCAGTGGCAGCGTTCACCTGGGTGATTCAACCGGCGGCAATACCTTCACCGCAGTGTCGGGTTCCAGCGTTGTGGCCGGCGGTGGCACCGCCCTTGCCGGCGTGATTACGGGTGTTACCGGGGTGAAGGTTGCGGCAGCGGGAACGGTCGACGCGGGTACCGGCAGCGGTGCGGGCAACAACGCGCTGGTGCTGCAGAACAGTTCCGCCGGTCCCGGGTCAGGCACCGGCGGAGCGGTGACCACACTGGGCTGGAACCAGTACCTCAACTTCCAGAAGCTCACCGTCAACAGCGGTACCTGGAACCTGCAGGGCGCATGGGGCGCATCCGGCCCGACGACGCTCAATGATGGCCTGGTCAATTTCAACAATGCCGGTTCATTCGGCACAGGGCTGTTCACGGCCAACGGCGGTGCCATCGCATCCTCCACGGCCGGTCTGAATCTGGCCAATGCGTTCAACCTCGGCGGCAATCTATCCCTGGCCGGGACCAATGCGTTCGGCTTGAATGGCGTGCTTTCAGGCGCTGGTGGGCTGACGGTCAGCAACACCGGCATTGTTACTCTCGGCGGCGCAAACCTGTTCTCCGGGGGCGTCAACCTCAATGCCGGCGGCCTGCTGCTGGGCAATGCCGGTGCACTCGGCAGCGGCAACCTGACCGTCGGTGGCAGCGCCTCGCTGGATACGACGGCAGGCTTCACCCTGGGCAACAACCTGGTGGTCAATGGCGGGGCTCGCTGAACCTGCTGGGCAGCAATGCGCTGACATTGAGTGGCTCGATATCCGGTGCCGGCAACGTGACCAAGAACGGTGCCGGCACGCTGACCTTGAACGGTGCCAATTCGCTGAGCGGCAGCTTCAACCTGGCCGGGGGCACGTTGGCGCTGGGCGCGGGCGGCAGCCTGTCGCCCACCGGTGCGATCTCGCTGGACATTGGCACCAGCCTGGATCTTTCGGCGGCGGCCAACCAGACCATCGGCTCGCTGGCCGGCCTCGGCGGTTCGGTCAACCTCGGCAGCCACACCCTGACCCTGGGCGGGCTGGGCAATACCAGCTACAGCGGCACGTTCGCCGCAGGCACCGGCGGCCTGATCAAGGTCGGCACCGGTGTGCAGACCCTGTCGGGCGTCAACAGCCTCACGGGCGGTGTTGCGCTCAACGCCGGTGGCTTGTTGCTGGGCAATGCCGCCGCGCTGGGCAGCGGTACACTCTCTGTCGGCGGCAACACCACCTTCGACGGCACCACGGCGCTGGCGCTGACCAATGCTGTCAGCCTCGCATCGGGTGCCAGCCTGAATCTGCTTGGCGGGCAGGCGCTGACGTTCAACGGGGTGATCAGCGGCGCTGGCGGCCTGATCAAGGATGGTGCATCGTCGCTGACCCTCAACGGCGCCAATACGTTCGGCGGTGGTCTGGCACTCAACGCGGGCAGCCTGGTGCTGGGCAACGGCGGTGCACTGGGAACCGGGGCACTGAACGTCGGCGGCGCGGTATCGCTCGACGCCAGCGCCGGGCTCGCCGTGGGCAATGGCATCACGCTTGGCGCCGGTGGTTCGCTCAATGTGCTGGGCTCGAATGCGCTGACGCTGGGGGGTGTCATTGGTGGGGGCGGCAGCCTGGTCAAGAACGGCGCTGCCACGCTGACGTTGGGCGGCGCGAACACGTTCACTGGTGGGCTGGCGGTAAATGCCGGAACGGTGGCATTGGCCAGTGGTGGCAGCCTGGCGGCGACCGGCGCGGTCAGCCTGGCCGGCGCTGGCAGCGCACTGGATATCTCGCTGGGTGGCAACCAGACCATCGGTGCATTGTCCGGTGTGGCGGGCAGCACCCTGGCGCTGGGCAGCAGCACGCTCACCTTCGGTGATGCCACCAACCAGACCTTCGCCGGCGTGATCGGCGGCACCGGTGGGCTGATCAAGCAGGGTACCGGCGTGCAGACGCTGACCGGTGCCAGTACCTTCAGCGGTGGGGTGAATCTTGCGGCCGGTGGCCTGGTGCTGGGCAACGCCGGTGCGCTGGGAAGCGGTGCGTTGACGGTCAGTGGCAACGGCTCGCTGGACGCCACTGTGGCGCTGAACCTGGGCAATGCGATCAACCTCGGCGCGGCCCTGACCCTGCCGGGCAGCCAGGACCTGACCCTGGGCGGCAACATCACCGGCACCGGCAGCCTGGTCAAGAATGGCGCGTCGACACTGACCTTGAACGGCACCAACACCTTCAGCGGTGGACTGAATGCAAACGCCGGCAGCCTGCTGCTGGGTAACAGCGGCGCGCTCGGTACCGGAGTACTGGGCATCGGCGGCAACGTCACGCTCGATGGCAGCGCCCCGTTGAGCCTGACCAACAATGTTGACCTGGGCGCGGGTGCGGCGCTGTCGTTGCCGGGCTCGCAGGCGATCACGCTGGGTGGCGTGGTGTCCGGTACCGGCAGGCTGGTGAAGAACGGTGCCAGCACGTTGACCCTCAACGGCGCCAACAGCTTCGGTGGTGGGCTCACCGTCAACGGCGGCGGCGTGTTCCTGGGGAACGCCGGCGCACTGGGCACCGGTGCACTGTCGGTGGGCGCCACTGCAACGCTGGACAGTTCGGTCGCGCTGAACCTCGCCAACAACGTCAACCTCGGGGCAGGCGCGGCGCTGGATCTGCTGGGCAGCCAGGACGTGTCACTGGGCGGTCTCACCAGTGGCACTGGCAGCCTGGTCAAGAATGGTACGGCCACGCTGGCGTTGAATGGACCCAACACCTTCAGCGGGGGCGTCGGCCTCAACGCGGGCCTGCTGCAGCTGGGCAATGCGCAGGCACTGGGTACCGGCCAGCTGGACGTGGGCGGTAACGCTTCGCTGGATGCAACGACTGCACTCACCGTAGGCAACCTCATCGGCCTGGCCGCCGGTGCGAATCTCTCCGTGCTGGGCGGCAATGACCTGACGCTCACCGGTCCGGTATTCGGTGCCGGTGGGCTGATCAAGGACGGCGCGGCCCGCCTCACCCTGTCCGGCGCCAACCTCTACACCGGTGGCACCACCATCAACGCCGGCACGCTGGCGCTGGGGGCGGGCGGCAGTCTTGCCGCGGCCGGCGCGGTGGATCTTGCGGGTGCCGGTGCGACGCTGGACATCTCCGCAGCCGGTGCGGCGCAGACCATCGGCGCGCTGAATGGCGTGGCAGGCAGCCAGCTGGTGCTGGGCGCGCAGTCGCTGACCTTTGGCGGCGCCAGCAGTGGCAGCTTTGCCGGCGTGATCGATGGTACCGGCGGCCTGATCAAGACCGGTGCCGGCGTGCAGACGCTGTCCGGTGCCAATACTTTCAGTGGTGGCCTTGCACTCAACGACGGTGGCCTGATTCTCGGCAACGCCAGCGCACTCGGTACCGGTGCACTGGGCATTGGTGGCACGACCACGCTGGACAGCACCGTGGCGCTGAACCTGGCCAACGCAGTGAACTTCGGTGCCGGTACGCAGCTGACCCTGGGCGGCAGCAACGATCTCACCCTCGGTGGCGTGGTGGCCGGCAATGGCGGCCTGATCAAGAACGGTGCGGGCCTGCTGACCCTCAACAACACCAATACCTTCGATGGCGGCCTGACCTTGAACGGCGGTGGCCTGGTGGTCGGTGCGAATGGTGCGCTCGGTACCGGCGCGCTGGCGGTGAATGCCAGCACCACGCTGGACGCGGGCGCGGCAGTGACACTCGGCAATGCGGTCACGCTGGGCTCGGGCGTCGTACTGACGTTGCCGGGCAGCAATGCGCTGACGCTGTCGGGCGTGGTCGGCGGCAATGGCAGCCTGGTCAAGAATGGTGCCACCACGCTGACGCTGTCCGGTGCCAACACCTACAGCGGCGGTACCACCATCAATGCCGGCACGTTGGCGCTGGGCGCGGGCGGCAGCCTTGCTGCAGCGGGTGATGTCACGTTGGGTGCAGGCGCTGGCTTTGATATTTCCGGTGCCGGCAGCAGCCAGACCATCGGCGCGCTCAACGGTGCGGGTGGCAGCACCCTGGCGCTGGGCGGCAATTCGCTCACCTTCGGTACGGCCGGCAACGCCGCGTTCGATGGCGTGATCAGTGGCGGCGGCGGTCTGATCAAAGCAGGCGCGGGCGTACAGACGCTGTCCGGTGCCAACACGTTTGGCGGCGGCGTAACGCTCAACGCGGGCGGACTGGTGCTTGGCAATGATGCGGCGTTGGGCACCGGTGCATTGACCGTTGGTGGTGCCGCCACGCTGGATACCACCGGCCTGGCAACGCTGGCCAACAACATCGCGCTCAACGCCGGGCTGACCGTGCTCGGGACCAATGCACTGACGCTCAACGGCGTCCTGTCCGGAGCCGGCAGCCTCACCAAGAATGGCAGCGCGACGCTGACCTTGAACGGCGCCAACACCTATACCGGTGGCACCAACATCAATGCCGGCACGCTGGCGCTGGGGGCCGGTGCCAGCCTGGCGGCGAGCGGTACCGTGAACCTCGCCACGGGTGCCACGCTGGATCTGTCTGCCGGCAGCGGCACGCAGCAGTTCGGCACGCTGGTCGGCAATGGTACGGTGAACCTCGGTGCCAACTCGCTCGAGGTCGGCGGCGCCACCGATGGCACCTTCAGTGGCTCGATCGCAGGCACCGGTGGCCTGACCAAGGTGGGCGCGGGCATCGAAACGCTGACCGGTGCCAATACCTACACCGGCGGCACCTTCATCAACGCTGGCACGCTGGCGATTGGTCCGGGCGGCAGCCTGGCCGCGACCGGCGCGGTGACGCTGAGCGCTGCGGGCACCGGCTTCGACATCTCCACCGCAGGTGCCAACCAGACCATCGGATCGTTGAACGGCGTGGCCGGCTCGACGGTGAGCCTGGGGGCACAGACGCTGATACTCGGTGGTGTGGGCAACAGCCTCTTCGATGGCGCGATTTCCGGCACCGGTGGCCTGGTCAAGAATGGCGCCGGCATCCTCACGCTGGGTGGCGCCAATCTGTTCAGTGGTGGCGTTGCACTGAATGGCGGTGGCCTGGTGGTCGGCAACAGCGCCGCGCTCGGCAGCGGCGCGTTGACGGTCGGAAGCAACGCAACGCTGGATGCAACGACCGGCGTCAGCCTTGCCAACAACATCGGGCTGGCAGCGGGTGCCAGCCTCGATCTGCTCGGCAGCCAGGCGCTGACGCTGGGGGGCGTGATTTCCGGCACGGGCGGACTGATCAAGGACGGTGCGGCCACCGTAACCCTGAGCGGTGCCAACACCTACACCGGGGGGACCACCATCAACAGCGGCACACTGGCAATCGGTGCCGGTGGCAGCCTCGCCGCAACCGGTGCGGTGAACCTGGCCGGTGCGGGCACGCTCGACATCTCCGCGGGTAACCAGGCCATCGGTTCGCTGGCCGGCGTTGCAGGCAGCACGGTGGCGCTGGGCGGCAGCACACTGACCCTGGGCGGCACCGTGGACAGCACCTTCAGCGGTGTGATCGGCGGCAGTGGCGGCCTGATCAAGAACGGTGCGGGCGTGCAGACGCTCAATGGCGCCAACACTTTCAGCGGTGGCGTGGCGCTCAACGCCGGTGGCCTGGTGGTCGGCAACAATGCTGCGCTGGGCACCGGTACGGTGACGGTCGGAGGCGCTGCGACGCTCGATTCGAACACTGCGGTCATCCTCGGCAACAACTTCATCCTCAGCAACGCGTTGACCGTCCTGGGCAGCAACAACCTCACCCTCAACGGCAACCTGAGTGGTACCGGCAGCCTGACCAAGGAGGGTGCCGCGACGCTGACCTTGAACGGCACCAACACCTATACCGGCGGCACCAACATCAACGCTGGTACGCTGGCACTGGGTGCGGGCGCGAGCCTGTACGCCAGTGGCATCGTCAACCTGGCCTCGGGGGCGACCTTCGATCTGTCGGCAGGCAGCGGCACGCAGCAGTTCGGTACCCTGATCGGCAACGGCACGGTGAATCTGGGCGCCAACACGCTGACGATCGGAGACGCCACCAATGGCACGTTCAGTGGCTCGGTGGCCGGCTCCGGTGGGCTGATCAAGGAAGGCTCCGGTACCCAGACGTTGACCGGCACCAACACCTTCACCGGTGGCACCACCATCAACGCCGGCACGCTGGCGATCGGCGCCGGTGGCAGCCTCGCTGCGACGGGTGCGGTGAACCTGGCCAACGCCGGTACCACCTTCGACATCAGTGCGGGGGGCGCGCAGGCGATCGGTTCGCTGGCAGGCGTGGCAGGCTCTTCAGTGGCGTTGGGTGGCAGCACGCTGACCCTCAATGGCGTGGGCAATACCACGTTCGCCGGCACCATCGGAGGTGCAGGGGGGCTGGTAAAGAACGGCGCAGGCATCCAGGGCTTGACTGGCGTCAACGTCTTCACGGGCGGCGTGACCCTCAATGCCGGTGGCCTGCTACTGGGCAACGACGGTTCGCTGGGAACCGGTGCGCTGACCGTAGGCGGCAACGCCAGCCTGGATGGCACCAGCGCGCTGACGCTGGCCAACACCGTGCAGCTGGCCAGCGGCACGCTGACTCTGGGCGGCAGCAACGCACTGACCTTGAACGGCCCGATCAGCGGCGCTGGCGGCCTGCTGAAGGATGGCGCGGCGACGGTCACCCTCGGCGGTGCGAGTACCTATACCGGTGCCACCACCATCAACAGTGGCACGCTGGCGGTGGCGGCCGGTGGCAGCCTGTCCGGTGCCAGCACGGTCAACCTGGCCGGTGCCGGTACGCTGGATATCAGTGCCGGTGGCAGCCAGAGTGTTGGCGCGCACTTAAAACTGACCCAGGCTGCGCGTTGAACTTTGACCCACCCGGTGTACGGGGCTGAGGGTATCAGTTGGTGGTCTGGGTGGTGGCCTCCTTTGCCCTGATTCTGGCTTTGGTCT
>NZ_JBAWUK010000020.1:0-74105 GCF_037079935.1 Stenotrophomonas maltophilia group sp. Smal12
GGTGGGGTCGCTCAAGCGCGCGCCACACCCCAGCGGGGCCGGGCCCCCCCCCCCCCCGCGGGGTCACCCCGGCCCGGCCGGGATGGGGGGGGTGGGTGTGGGGGGGGGGGGTGGGTGAGTCCCACAAAACCAAGCCCACGCCTGTACAGCGAGAATCGTAAATTTTGTTTTTGTGTCAGACAAAACCCCCCGGGGGGGGGCGGGCGGCGGGGGGCGCGACCCGCCGGGGCGCGGGGGGGGGCCCCGCCCCCCCCCCCCACTACCGACGCGCGGATTGCGTAAACTCGGAGGCCTTGTTCCCCACAGTCCAGGCCGATGCAACCCACCACCAAGCTGCCCAAGGTCGGTACCACGATCTTCACCGTGATGTCCCAGCTCGCCGCCGAACACGGCGCGGTCAACCTGGGCCAGGGTTTCCCGGACTTTTCCGCGCCGCAGCGCCTGATCGATGAGACGGCCAAGGCGATGGCCGCCGGGCTCAACCAGTACCCGCCGATGACCGGCGTAGCCCCGCTGCGCCAGGCCATCGCCCAGAAGGCGCTGGACTGCTACGGCGCGCAGGTGGATGCGGACAGCGAGATCACCGTCACCAGTGGCGGTACCGAGGCCATCTTCAACGCCATCCACGCCGTGGTGCGTGCCGGCGAAGAAGTGATCGTGCTCGACCCGGCCTATGACTGCTATGAACCGGCGATCGATCTGGCCGGTGCCAAGGCCGTGCATGTGTCGCTGGATCCGCAGACCTTCGCCGTCGACTGGGACCGCGTGCGTGCGGCGATCACCCCGCGCACACGCATGCTGATCGTCAACACCCCGCACAACCCGTCCGGCGCGATGCTGTCGGCGCAGGACATGCAGGCGCTGGCCGAGCTGCTGCGCGGCACGCAGATCTACCTGATCTCCGATGAGGTGTATGAGCACATCATCTATGACGGCCGCCGCCATGAATCGGCGCTGCGCTACCCGGAACTGCGCGAGCGCGCGTTCGTGATCTCCAGCTTCGGCAAGACCTACCACTGCACCGGCTGGAAGATCGGCTATGCGATCGCCCCGCCGGCGCTGACCGCCGAGTTCCGCAAGGTGCACCAGTACAACACCTTCACCAGCTTCGGCCCGGCGCAGTACGGTTTCGCCGCGATGATCCGCGATGAGCCGGAACACCACCTGGAACTGGGCGCGTTCTACCAGACCAAGCGCGACCGTTTCCGCGAGCAGCTGGCCAGCACCCGCCTGAAGGCGCTGCCGGTGCCGGGCGGCTACTTCCAGCTGGTCGACTACTCGGCCATCAGCGACCTGCCGGACCATGAGTTCGTGAAGTGGCTGACCATCGAGAAGGGCGTGACCGCCATCCCGCTGTCGCCGTTCTACGAGACTCCTCCGGCCGGCCAGCGCCTGGTGCGCCTGTGCTTCGCCAAGAACGAAGCGACCATGGACGCGGCGATCGAACGCCTGCGCCTGCTGTGAGCGGAGGCGTGGACATGCAGGATCTGCGTATTTCCCTCGTCCAGGGCGACACCCGCTGGCACGACCCGGCCGGCAACCGCGCCTACTACGGCGCGCTGCTGGCACCGCTGGCCGGCACCACCGACCTGGTGATCCTGCCGGAGACCTTCACCAGTGGTTTCTCCAACGAGGCCATTGCCCAGGCCGAAGGCATGGACGGCCCGACCGTGGCCTGGGTGCGCGAGCAGGCCAGGGCCTTGAACGCGGCGGTGATCGGCAGCGTGCAGCTGCGTGATGGCGAAGGCGTCTACAACCGCCTGCTGTTCGCCACGCCCGATGGCACGCTGGAGTACTACGACAAGCGCCACCTGTTCCGTTACGGCGGCGAGCACGAGCGTTATGCCGCCGGCCGCGAGCGCCTGAGCGTGGAATGGAAGGGCTGGCGGATCAATCCGCAGGTCTGCTACGACCTGCGCTTCCCGGTGTTCTGCCGCAACCGCTACAACGTCGAGCGTCCGCAGCAGCTGGACTTCGATCTGCAGATCTTCGTGGCCAACTGGCCGTCGGCGCGCGCCTATGCGTGGAAGACCCTGCTGCGCGCGCGCGCGATCGAGAACCTGTGCTTCGTGGCGGCGGTGAACCGCGTCGGCGTGGACGGCAACCAGCTGCACTACGCCGGCGACAGCGCGGTGATCGACTTCCTCGGCCAGCCGCAGGTGGAGATCCGCGAACGCGAACAGGTGGTGACCACCACCATCTCGGCCGATGCCTTGGCCGCGCATCGCGCGCGCTTCCCGGCGATGCTCGATGCCGATGCCTTCCACCTGGATGAACAGGCCTGAGCCACGGCCTGAACACCGCCGCACCAGCGCGCGCGCCTGCATCCAACGTGCACGCGCGCACTGCTAGATTCGCCGTCAGTCCGACCGAACTGGAAGTCCTGCCATGAACAAGCCTTTCGCCGTGCTGCTGGCCCTGTCTGCTGCAACGCTGGCCCCGGCTGCGCACGCTGCCGGCAATCTCGATTGCCAGCTGCGCTACAACCTGTCCGGCTGGTCGCTGATCTACAAGACCGCCTCCGGCAACGGCACCGTCACCTGCAGCAATGGCGCCAGCATGCCGGTACGTATCGAAGTGAAGGGCGGCGGCCTGACCGTGGGCAAGTCGAAGATCACCAATGGGCGTGGCAGCTTCACCGGTGCGGTCAGCGTCAACGAACTGCTGGGTACCTACGCCTCGGTGGGTGCGCATGCGGGTGCGGTGAAGTCCAGCAACGCGCAGGTGATGACCAAGGGTGACATCTCGCTGGCCCTGTCCGGTACCGGCAAGGGCTGGGACCTGGGCGTGGACGGCGCCGCCTTCACCATCAGCCGGCGCTGAGGCGCGTCGGCTCGGCAGTTCCCCAGCTGATGCGGATGTAGTGCTGTTCGGAGTCGCTCAACAGCCGTTCGACAACGAAACCATTTTTCAGCAATTGTGCGACCGCGTCTTCGACGAGCTGCCCGCTGGCCATTACCTGGCTGAAGCCGAACACGATGTAGCGACGGCCATTTTCCGAGCCGGCCTGGATGGCGTTGTCGAGGTCGCGGTAGAACAGTTCGATCGGGCGCTTGGCGGCGTCAGCATTGGCGCGGGCCTGTTCGGCGGTGATGGTGATCATGGGCATCTGCCTTGGGTAGGACAGCGCGCACGATAGCCAGCGAATCAAAGCCGTTCCCGGAAGCCGCGCACAGTGCGCTCCATTTGCAGCAATTCCTAGGTCGCAGCGGGACGCCGTCGCTGCAGCCACAAGGCCAGCAGGCCACACACGATAACGGTCGGTGCCAGCAACTGCACTGCACCAACCAACGCCATTGCCGCACCGATCAACAGGTAGTAGAGCAGGCCGAACAGCGCGCCTACGCTGCCGAGACAGTGTGGATAGCCGCGCAGGGCCTGGCCGAGCACATTGGGAATGGCCAAGCCGAAGCCCGTCACCACCGGCACCATCGCCGCGACCAGGGCAGGGTGATCATGCAGCAGCGCAGCCAGCAGGCCTCCCGTCAGAACCAGGCCTGCGGCGATGCGGATGCGCGTGGCCGCGGCAACGCCGGCACGCAGCAGGCGGCCATTGCCCCACGCGCCCAGTGCCGAGCCCAGTGCCAGCACCGCGCCGCTTGCACCGAACCAAGCCAGCGGCCAATGCAGTCGTTCAAACACGAACGGACCCAGCGCGTACCAGCTGTACATGGCCACGTTGAACGCCGTCACCAGCAGCGCCTGTGACCAGATCCAGCGATCGCGCAGCAGTTGCCGCAGCAGCGGCAGCATGGGTGTGTGCGCGACTTCGGCAGGGCGGCTCTCGTGCAGGCCGGATGTGCATCCGAGCATCAGCAGGATGACCATCAGCAGGAGGCCGGCCTGCACACCGGCATAGCCATGGCGGCCCACCAGCAGCGTGCCCAGTGCAAGGCCGATGGCCGGACTCAGGGCCAGGGCCATGCCGATCCAGGAGAATGCCTGCGCCAACGCCGGCCCCTGCAGATGGTCGCGCAGCACGGTCTGGGTGACCACCGAAGCGGCCGCGGCGCCGACCGCGGCCAGCGCTTGGGCCAGCAACACCGGGCCGAAGCTGCCAGCCAGCAGGCCGCCCAGTGCAGCCACGGCAAAGATGCCGAGGCCACAGAGAATGGCCGGGCGACGACCGATACGATCGGCCAGGCGCCCCCACAGCAGCACGCCTGCAGCGAAGCCGAACAGATACAGGCTCATGGCCTGGCTGGCGGTACCCGGCGGCAGGGCGAAGCGTTTGCCCAGATCGGCCAGGGCCGGGCTGTACAGGGTCTGCGCCAGCTGGGGAAACATCAGCAGCGCGATGGTGAGCAACAACAGGCGACGCGACATGCGGGCGCTCCACGAACAGGGCCGCGCATTGTGGTCGCGCCTGCAATGGCGCACTCTCTCCATCCTGTCATTGGATATATGAAATCGGACATGGCCTGGTTGCAGCCGGACGCGCCCTTCGACGCTGATGCCTGGAGCGCTCCGGTGCTGGGGATCGCGGCGTCACTGGCGGATCACGATTCGGGTTGGCACCAGCATGCACGCGCGCAGCTGCTCTACACCCGGCAGGGCTGTACGCGCCTGACCTACGGTGATCGCATCAGCCTGCTGCCGCCTGCGCGCGCGGCGTGGATTCCGGGCGGGCTGCGCCATCGCGCGCAGATGCGCCAGGCGGTCGACTACCGTTCGTTGTACTTCGACGCCACCCTGTCGGCCCAGCTGCCCCGGCAACCGGCGATCATCGGCGTAGGTCCGCTGCTGCAGGCCTTGCTGGAGCCGATCGCGCAGGCACCGTTCGACCATGACTGGCAATTGCCGCGCGCGCACCATCAACTGGCGTTGTGCGTGCTGGAAATCGCCGCTGCACCGGTGGCGCCGATGGACCTGCCTTTGCCGCGTGATCCACGCATTGCACGTTGCCTGCCGCTGGCCGAACAGCTGCCGCCCGAACTGGGCGAGCTGGCCGAGCGCGCGGGTCTGAGCGTGCGCACCATTGGCCGGCTGATGCAACGTGATACCGGCATGGGCTATCAGGCTTGGCGCCAGCAATGGCGCCTGATGAGGGCCATGGAGCTGTTGCTGCTCGGGCATCGCGTCGCGCATGTGGCGCAGGACACTGGCTTTTCCGCCGAGAGCCCGTTCATCGCCTTCTTCCGCAGCATGGCCGGCACCACGCCCGCCGCTTTCCAGCGCCACGCAAAAGGGGACGGAGGGGATTAAGTCGTTTTCGCCCCTTCGACACATGGCGTGGCGAAAACGACTTAATCCCCTCCGTCCCCTTTTTAAAGAAAAACCCCGGCCTGGGCCGGGGTTTCTCATTTCAGCGTGGCCTGTGATCAGCCGCCGCGTGGGCCGCTACGGCGCGGGCCGCCCGGGCCGCGGTTGCCACCCGGACCGCCGGGGCCGCGGTTACCTCCGGGGCCACGGTTGCCACCGCCCGGGCCGCGACCGCCCGGACGGGCGCCGTGTGCCGGCTTCGGGCTGCCATACGGGTTGAAACCCGGGGTTGCATGGTCGGACGGGAAGCTCGGAGCGTTGCCCGGATGACCGTACGGGTGCTTGTTGCCCTGGCCCTGCGAGCGGTTGCCGGCACCGGCCGGACGACCCTGGCCGCCTGCGCCGCCACGGCCTTCACCACCGAAACCGCCACGGCCCTGGCCGCCGGCGGCACCCGGGCCCTTCGGCTTGCCGTACGGACGGCCCTGGCCGCCCGCGCCCGGTCCACGGGCACCAGGGCCACGTGCGCCCGGGCCGGCATTGCGGTGCCCGCTCGGGCCAGTGCTCACGCCATCGGGCACGTACCAGGTGCGGAACGCGGCCGGATTGCCTTCCGGCAGCGAACGGTCATTCTTCGGCGCGCGCTGCTTGAACGGCTTCTGCGACTGCTTGGCTGCTGCTTCACCGCTGACCGTCAGGCCGCCCTTGAAGCCGCCACCCTTGCCGCCGCGACCACGGCCGCGGTCTTCGCGGACGTTGTCGAAACGGCGCAGCTCGCGACCTTCGTCAGCGGTGTTGTGGCCATTGACGTAGGCATTGCCGCGGCCACCTTCGCGCACGCGCACGGTGGTCTTTGCGGCGCGGCGCTGGCCGATCACCGGCTGCAGCGTCAATGCCGACGGAGCGCCTTCTTCCAGCTTCAGCTGCGCACGCAGCGCTTCCACCTGAGCGGTGCCCAGTTCCACCGAATGGCCACGGGCCAGTTCGCGCGGCAGGCTCACCTTGCCATAGCGGGTGCGCTTCAGGCGGCTGACCTGGCAGCCCTGCGATTCCCACAGGCGGCGCACTTCGCGGTTGCGGCCTTCCTTCACCACGACGCGGAACCAGTCGTGAGAATCGGTGCCGCCGATGCGTTCGATCTCATCAAACTTGGCCGGACCGTCTTCCAGTGCGACGCCACGGCTGAGGCGGTCGACGATGGCGTCGGAGACCTTTTCCTCGCCTTCCGGTGCACGCACGCGCACCACGTACTCGCGCTCGACCTCGAACGACGGGTGCATCATGGCGTTGGCCAGCTCACCGTCGGTGGTGGCCAGCAGCAGGCCGGTGGTGTTGATGTCCAGGCGGCCGATGGCGATCCAGCGCGCGCCCTTCAGCGGCGGCAGCGACTCGAACACGGTCGGGCGGCCTTCGGGATCTTCGCGGGTGGTCACCTGGCCTTCCGGCTTGTTGTAGACCAGCACGCGCGACGGCTCGGCCAGGGCAGTGGCGACGAAGCCACGGCCATCCAGTTCGATCCTGTCGCCGCTCCTGACCGACATGCCGGTCTGCGCGACTTCACCGTTGACCTTGACCAGGCCTTCGGCGATGCGCTGTTCCAGCGCGCGGCGCGAGCCGAGGCCGGCCTGGGCCAGCACCTTGTGCAGGCGCTCTTCCAGCTTGAACTGTTCGGAGGTGGCTTCGCGCTTCAGCGAGAGCTTGTTACGGGGGGTGTCACTCATCAGTTTTGCTCCGGCCGACGGTTTCGAGGTCGGCCTCTGGTTCGGAATCGGCTTGGTCAACAGCCACGGTCGTCATCGCGACGGCGTTGTCTTCGCGTTCGTTCACTGGCACCGCGCGCTCGCCCGGCGCGGAATCGGGGTGCCCATCATCGAGGGGCGAAGGTGCTTGCTCATCGGAGGCCGATGCAGGGGCTGCATTGGCGGAATCGGGGGTGTCACTGCCGGCGAGGCCGGCGTCATCGTTCGCGGCAACGCCATCGGCGCCGGCCGAGATGTCCGGACCCTCGGCACCGGCCACGGCCGGTGCATCACGGTCCAGGGCCAGCTGCGGTTCCAGCTCACCCAGGTCCTTCAGTTCCGACAGCGGCGGCAGTTCGTCCAGCCGCTTCAGCCCGAAGTAGTCCAGGAAGCCCTTGGTGGTGCCGAACAGCGCCGGCTTGCCGGGCACGTCGCGGTGGCCGACCACGCGGATCCATTCGCGTTCTTCCAGTGCCTGGATGATGTTGCTGCTGACCGCCACGCCGCGCACCTGCTCGATCTCGCCGCGGGTGATCGGCTGCCGGTAGGCGATCAGCGCCAGGGTTTCCAGGGTGGCGCGGGTGTAGCGGGTCTTGCGTTCGGTCCACAGCCGGCTGATCCAGCCATGTACTTCGCTGGTGACCTGGTAGCGGAAGCCGGAGGCGACCTCGACCAGTTCCACGCCACGACCTTCGCAGGCCTCGCGCAGGCGCTCCAGCGCACGTTCGATGCTGCCCGGCGGTGCCGGTTCCTCTTCCGGAAACAGGTCCTTCAGCTGGGCCAGGGTGAGTGGCTGGCTGGAGGCCAGCAGGGCACCCTCGACAATGCGGTCGATCAGCGATTGATCCATCGGCAGTCAGTGCTCACTCGTTGGCATTGGCGGCGTCGTTGTCGTCGAACTCGCTGCTGAACTGCAGCGGCGCGTTGGTGTTTCCAGCGGCCAGCGACTTCACGTAGATCGGCGCCAGCGGTTCTTCCTGGACGATGTCCAGCAACTGTTCCTTGGCCAGTTCCAGCACTGCCAGGAACGTGACCAGCACGCCCAGCTTGCCTTCTTCGGCGGTGAAAAGCCCTTCAAAACGATAGAACTTGCCGTCTTCCAGGCGTCCCAGTACTTCGCCCATGCGTTGCCGCACGCTCAGTGCTTCGCGCTTGATGGCGTGGCCGCTGAACAGCTCGGCGCGCTTGAGCACGTCGTGCAGGGCCAGCAGCATTTCCTTCAGGTCCACCGGCGGCGGCACCTTCACCGTGGCGCGCTCGGGCATGAAGGCATGCGCCACCGTGGTGTCGCGGTCCTGGCGGGGCAGGGCGTCGATGTCCTCGGCGGCCTGCTTGAAACGTTCGTACTCCTGCAGCCGGCGCACCAGCTCGGCGCGCGGGTCGGCCTCATCGCCTTCCTCGCTGACCGGGCGCGGCAGCAGCATCCGCGACTTCACCTCGGCCAGGATCGCGGCCATCACCAGGTACTCGGCCGCCAGCTCGAAGCGCAGCTCGCGCATCACGGTGATGTATTCCACGTACTGCCGGGTGATTTCGGCCACGGGAATGTCCAGCACATCCAGGTTCTGGCGGCGGATCAGGTACAGCAGCAGGTCCAGCGGGCCTTCGAAGGCGTCCAGGATGACTTCCAGCGCGTCCGGCGGGATGTACAGGTCCTGCGGGATCTGCAGGACCGGTTGCCCATGCACCACGGCCAGCGGCATTTCCTGCTGCTGGGGGGCGGGCGGCCGGGTTGGCGGGTTCGCGTCGAGCGCGAGTTCGGAAGTCATCTAATGGACATCAGGATTGCAACGGACCAGTCGCGGCACCGGGTTCGCCGGGCCAACGCCACGGAGCCCCAGGGCACCAGACACGCCGGGATCGGCGCGATTCCACACATATCAAACAGCAGGACGCGCCGCAGTAAACGGCAGCGACAGAACTACGGGGAGGTCGTCTACGTGGCCCGGCCAGGTGGTCCGGTTTGAAGCAGCGGATCTGTCGTCGGGGGCTGCGTGGCCGCAGAATCCGACGGGCTGCTGCATCCAGCCACGTGCAATGGAGTCTAGGGTAAGCCTTTGCTGCGCCAGTGTCCAGCCGGACCGGGGCAGGGGCTGCATTGGCTAGAATCGGCGGACCCGACAACGCGAGCGAGGAAATGCCGGTGTGGTATGTGATCGAAGGGTATGACGGCCAGGATGTGCTGGCGCAGCGGCTGCAGGCGCGGCCGGAGCATCTGGCGCGGCTGCATGCGCTGCGCGACGCGGGACGCCTGCTGCTGGCCGGGCCGTGCCCGGCGGTGGACAGTGAAGACCCGGGCCCGGCCGGTTTCAGCGGTTCGGTGGTGATCGCGCAGTTCGAGTCGCTGCCGCAGGCCCAGGCCTGGGCCGATGCCGACCCGTACGTGGCTGCAGGCGTCTACACCCGCGTGCAGGTCCGCCCGTTCCGCAAGGTGCTGCCGTGAACGCGGAACGGATCGAGCGGATCCGTGATGCGCTGCAGCAGGCGCTGGCGCCGAGCGTGCTGGAGATCGAGGACGACAGCCATCGTCACGCCGGCCATGCCGGTGCGCGCGACGGGCGCGGCCATTTCAACGTGCATGTGGTCAGTGAGCGCTTCGCCGGGCTGGGGCCGCTTGCCCGGCACCGCGCGGTCTATGCCGCGCTGGGGTCGATGATGGAGACCGATATCCACGCGTTGTCCATCCGCGCGCAGACCCCGTCAGAACAGGGCTGAGCCCTTGTCCCACGCTGTCCTGGCGGGTCCTTCATGGCCTCGCTACGGACAGGTTTTCATGTCCATTTCGGGACATTCGCCTAACGGACTGTTTACAAGCCTGGATGGAAACGCTTACATTCCGCGCCAATGCTGGTAGGTCCAAGCCGTGGAGGGCGGCTTCGTGAACAAGGCAGCTATCACAATCAAAGACGTCGCACGCGAAGCCCGGGTCTCCGTGGCCACGGTTTCCCGCGCGCTCAACGGGCATGAAAATGTCGCCGAACCGGTCCGCCAGCTTGTGCTGGAGGTGGCCGCACGGCTGCGTTACACCCCGCACGCCGCCGCCCGCAGCCTGAGCAGCCGCCGCACCAATACGGTGGGCGTGGTGCTGCCTGACCTGTACGGCGAATTCTTCTCCGAGCTGATGCGCGGCATTGACGGCGTGGCCCGCAACCGCCGCCAGCACCTGCTGGTGTCCAGCTACCACGGTGACCAGGAACAGCAGGGCGCCGCCCTGCGTGCCATGCGCGGCCGCGTCGACGGCCTGCTGGTGCTTTCGCCCTATGCCGAGAGCCCGGGCTTCCTGACCGACAACCTGCCGCAGTCGTTGCCGACGGTGTTGATCAACACCTATCTGCCCGGCCAGGACCACCCGGTGCTGAGCATCGACGACCACGCCGGCGCAATGGCGATGACCCGCCACCTGCTGGATGCCGGCCACCGCCGCATTGCCTTCATTTCTGGTCCGGACCTCAACTTCGACGCGCGCGAGCGCCTGCGCGGCTTCCGTGACGCGCTGGCGGCTTCTGGCGGTGGCGCCGAAGGCATCGAGTTGCCCGGTGATTTCGACGAAGCTTCCGGCCATCGTGCCGGTCAGGAGTTGCTGGCAGCCGGAGCGCTGCCCGATGCCGTATTCGCCGCCAACGACATGATGGCCCTGGGCTGCCTGTATGCGTTCACGCAGGCAGGGGTCCGTGTGCCGGCCGATGTGGCCCTGGCGGGTTTCGATGACATTCCACTGGCGCGTTTCGTCCACCCGTCGCTGACCACCATGCAGGTCAGCATCGCCGAGCTCGGCGACCGGGCCATGACGCGTCTGATGCAGTTGATGGACGGCACCTCCACGGATGGGGCAGGGGACAAGCAGACCCTGGTTCCCCGCTTGATTGTTCGCGATTCCACCAATCCGCCATCCGGCCGTTGAAGCCAGAGGCGTTTCTTCTTTTTTTGACTGATCGCAGGGACCGCGCAAGCGGTTACCGCCACCCGGAGATTGAGTTGATGATGCATACCACCTTCCGCATGCCGGCGCGCCGGCTGCTGAGCACCGCTCTGGTCAGCTGCCTGATGCTGGCTGCCGCCCCGAACGTCATGGCGCAGTCGGCCAACGCCAGCCTGCGCGGCCAGGTTGCCGGTGCCCAGGCCGGCACCGAAGTGACCGCCACCAACGTGGCCACCGGTACCGTCCGCCGTGGCACCATCCGCGCCGACGGCAGCTACTCGCTGATGGGCCTGGATCCGGGCACGTACAACGTGGTCGCCAACGGCCAGACCCAGAAGGTCACCGTCACCGTGGCTTCGACCGCGACGCTGAACTTCGCTGGCGCAGCCAGCAGCACCCCGGGCTCGACCGCGGCCACCAACCTGGACACCGTCAACGTTGTTGCGCCGACCCTGCTGCAGGAAGTGCGCACCTCCGAAGTTGGCAAGACCGTCAGCCTGCAGCAGATCCAGACCACCCCGCAGGTGTCGCGCAACTTCCTGGAGTTCGCCGACGCGGTGCCGGGCCTGATCTTCACCCGCGATGCCAAGGGCAACACCTCGCTGCGCGGCGGCGCCACCAATGCAGATGGCACCAACGTCTACATCGACGGCGTCGGCCAGAAGAGCTACGTCAAGGGCGGCGGCGTGGCCGGCCAGTCCGGCAGCGCCGGTAACCCGTTCCCGCAGCTGGCCATCGGCGAATACAAGGTCATCAGCGGCAACTACAAGGCCGAGTATGGCCAGGTGTCGAGCGCCGCAGTGACGGCTGCGACCAAGTCCGGTACCAATGAGTTCAAGGGTGAGGCGTTCTACCGCTACACCGATGAAGACATGCGTGCCAAGACCCCGGCCGAGCGGCAGGGCGGCAAGGAGAAGATGGTCTCGGCCGAGAAGGAATACGGCTTCGCCCTGGGCGGCCCGATCATCCAGGACAAGGCGCACTTCTTCGTGACCTACGAAGCCAAGCGCTTCGACCTGCCGGTCACCATCGCGCCGGATGGCGCGGTCACCGGCGCTGCCGGCCTGCTGCCGCCCGCCGGTGCCGCCGGCCTCGGCCCGGCCAGCCAGCCGTTCCAGCAGGATCTGATCTTCGGCAAGATCGACTTCGAGCCGACCGACAACGACCGCATCGAGCTGACCTTCCAGGACCGCGACGAAACCCAGTCGCAGTTCAGTGGCCAGACCTCGCCGGAAGCCGGCCGTGAAGTGGTCAACACCGACCGTCGTTATGCCCTGCGCTGGAACCACAGTGGTGAGCGCTACTACAACGAGTTGATGGTCACCCACGAAGACTCGTTCAACAACCCGACCCCGCTGACGCTGGCCAACGGCATCACCTACACCGCACCGGACGGCCCCGAAGACCGCACCATCGTGAAGATCGGTGGCGCCTCTGCACTGGATTCGCAGGTGAAGGGCCAGAAGGGCTGGTCGATCGAAGACAACCTGACCCTGGATGGCATCCAGTGGGCCGGTGACCACACCATCAAGATGGGCGTGAAGTACAAGGCGATCGATCTGTACGCATCCGATGCGGCGCAGATCAATCCGACCTTCACGTACTCGCTGGGCGATCCGGACTTCCCCGATTCCATTCCGTACAAGGCGCAGTTCGTAAAGCCGGTGACCGGCGTGACCGGCGTGTCCGGCGAAGTGCGTTCGAAGTCCAAGCAGTACGGCGTGTTCATCCAGGACGACTGGCAGGTCAACGATCACCTGCAGCTGAACATCGGCCTGCGCTGGGACTACGAAAAGACCCCGTCCTACCTGGACTTCGTGACCCCGCAGCAGGTGGTCGACGCCATCTATTCGCAGGATCCGCGCGCCCCCGCTGGCCAGACCTATGCCGATTCGCTGGCACTGGGCGGCCTGGACATCAGCGACTACATCAGCAACGGCCACAACCGCAAGGCGTTCAAGGACGCCTGGCAGCCGCGCCTGGGCTTCTCGTATGACATCAACGCCGACGAGCAGCACGTGATCCACGGTGGTGCCGGCCGTTCCTACGACCGTGACCTGTTCGACAACCTGCAGCTGGAAACCACCAAGCTGGCCCTGCCGCAGCCGACCATCTACTTCCGCAACCCGGCTACCGGCGCCTGCATCAACGGCCAGGCCGCCTGCTATGACTGGAACCCGAACCTGCTCAACGGGATCGGCAACCTGCAGGCCCTGGTCGGCGCGACCAGCAATGCCGGCCTGGAAGTGGACCTGCTGAACAACAAGCTGAAGGCGCCGTACTCGGATCAGTTCAGCCTGGGCATGAGCAACCAGATCGGCGACTGGCTGACCGACGCCACCATTGCCCGTACCCTGAGTTACGACGGCTTCGCCTTCACCCTGGGCAACCGCTACCCGACCGGCCAGTTCTTCGATGATCCGCGCCTGTGTGGTGGCACCTCCCCGGGCCTGAGCCAGGCCTGGAGCTGCAACGTGCCGGGCTTCGGCAGCCTGATCATCGGCCAGCAGGGCATCAAGACCCGTGCCACCCAGGTCCTGTTGTCGGCACAGAAGCCGTTCACCAAGGAAAGCGGCTGGGGCACCTCGATCGCCTACACCTGGACCACCGCGCGCCATAACCGCGACATCAACGAGAAGTACGCCTTTGACCGCGGCCTGATCGGTGACTACCCGACCATCCGCTCCAACGGCGCACCGCGCCACCGCCTGGTGGTGACCGGTTCGTACGCGGGCTTCTGGGGCATCACCTTCGGCGGCAAGATCACCCTGGCCACCCCGACCGCCGTCAACGACTGGTACCCGGTGATGCAGGCCAGCGGCTACACCCTGCCGACCCCGCAGGCGGCCGTGCCCAACGCAACCGGCAAGTTCCTGGTGGGTGGCAAGATCTTCGGCTACCGTTCGGTTGACCTGCAGGCGACGAAGACGTTCAAGCTGGCGGGCAACACCGAGCTGTACGCCCGTCTGGACATCATCAACGTGTTCAACTTCGACAACTTCTCCACCTACAACTACGTCAAGACCAACGGCAAGCTGCAGGCCAGCTACAACGAGACCGGCGACATCATCGGCACTCCGCGCCAGGTGAAGGCCGAGGTGGGCTTCCGCTTCTAAGCGGCGCCGCCTGCTGCTGTATCCGATGCCGCCGGTCCGCCGGCGGCATCGATTGTGTGAGAACGGCAATGGCCGGCCCCGTGCCGGTCCATTGCCCACGCCGCTGCCGGGCAGGGGGCAGCGGCGTGGGCAATGATCGCGGTGTCAAACCACGTTTTTCGTGGTTTTTTAAGAGCGCATCTTGTAAACGATTTCAGATCATTGGACGGTATGCTTTCCCATCGATCAGACCACCGGAGGAACCGCGCCATGCAGGCACGCCATCTGTTGTCCGCCGCAATGCTGTGCTTGGCGGTGGCCGCCTGCCAGCCGGCCCAGCAGGAACCTGCCAAGCCGCGCCCGCCGGTGATCCTGATCGAGGCCGATGCACCGCCGCGGCCGATGAAGCCGGAGTTGCCGCCGCTGTTCGATGACATCGAGCGCCGCACCTTCCAGTTCTTCTGGGACACCACCAACGAGATCAATGGCCTGACCCCGGACCGCTATCCGTCGCGGCCGTTCGCCAGCATCGCGTCGGTGGGTTTCGCGCTGACCGCCTATCCCATCGGTATCGAGAACGGCTGGGTCAGCCGCAACCAGGCGATCGACCGGACCCTGACCACGCTGAAGTTCTTCCGCGACGTGCCGATGGGCCCACAGCGCACCGGCAAGGCCGGCTACAAGGGCTTCTACTACCACTTCCTGGACATGCAGGAAGGCCGTCGCTACGACAGCTGGGTCGAACTTTCCTCCGTGGATACCGCACTGCTGATGATGGGCGTGCTGTTCGCGCAGTCGTACTACGACGGTGACGATCCGCGCGAGAAGGAAATCCGCCAGATTGCCGATACCTTGTACAAGAAGGTCGACTGGCCGTGGCTGCAGCAGCGTGCACCGCTGATCTCGATGGGCTGGTTCCCGGAGAGCGGCTTCATCGACCACGACTGGATGGGCTACAACGAGGCGATGATGGTCTACATCCTCGCCCTGGGCTCGCCCACGCACCCGGTCAGCCCGGACGCGTGGACAGTGTGGACGCGCACCTATGACAACGACTGGGGTGTCTACCAGGGCCAGGAATACCTGTCCTTCGGCCCGCTGTTCGGCCACCAGTACAGCCACGTCTGGATCGATTTCCGCGATATCCAGGACGCGTACATGCGCGAGCGCGGCAGCACCTATTTCCTCAACAGCCGCTCGGCCGCGCTGGCCCAGCGCGAGTACGCCATCGCCAACCCGATGCAGTGGAAGGACTATGGCGAGAACGTGTGGGGCCTGACCGCCAGCGATGGCCCGCAGAACACCACGCAGGAGTACCGCGGCGAACAGCGCCAGTTCCGCCACTACTCCTCGCGCGGCGCCGGCCTGCGCGAGAACTTCGATGACGGCACCATTGCCCCGACTGCGGCAATCGCCTCGGTGGTGTTCGCGCCCGAGCAGGTGATCCCGGCGACGCTGGAAATGCACAAGCGTTACGGCGACTACATCTATTCCAGCTACGGCTTCCTGGATTCGTTCAATCCCAGCTTCAACTACGACATCCCGATCAAGACCGGTCGCCTGGTGCCGGATCGCGGCTGGGTCGCCAGCGACTACATCGCCATCGACCAGGGGCCGATCCTGACCATGATCGCCAACTACCGCAACGACTTCGTCTGGGAAGTGATGAAGAAGAATCCGTACATCCGCAAGGGCCTGGAGCGGGCCGGATTCAGCGGCGGCTGGCTGGCGCCGGAAGGGTCGTTCCAGCCGCTGGAACTGCAGAAGGACGAAAAGGCCGCGGCAGCACGCGCGGTGGGTATCGCCGAATCACGCGCGGCTGCCGCGCAGGAACAGAAGAACAATGCCAACCGCACCACAGGCCAGGGCAAGTAACCCGATGCCGAACTGGATCGACCGCCTGCGCCGCTGGGCGCTGCCTGCCCTGGCCACCCTGGCCGTGGCCGGCTGCGCCCGCACCGAACCGGGCACCACCACCGTGCGCTTCTGGGCGATGGGCCGCGAAGCCGAGGTGGTCAGCGAGCTGATCCACGAGTTCGAGGCCGAAAATCCCGGCATCAAGGTGGATGTGCAGAACATCCCGTGGACCGCCGCGCACGAAAAGCTGCTGACCGCGTTCGCCGCCGATGGCCTGCCGGACGTGTGCCAGCTCGGCAACACCTGGGTGCCGGAGTTCGCCGAACTCGATGCATTGACCCCGCTGCAGCCGTTCGTGCAGCGCTCCACTGTGGTCGATCCGAAAGATTACTTCCAGGGCATCTGGGATACCAACGTGATCCACGGCGAGCTGGTCGGCGTGCCGTGGTACGTCGATACGCGCCTGATCTACTACCGCAAGGACCTGCTGGCCAAGGCCGGCTACGACCACCCGCCGCGTACCTGGGCCGAGTGGGACGAGCAGATGGCGGCGATCAAGCGCATGCAGGGCCCGAACCGCTACGCAGTGCTGATGCCGATCAACGAGTTCGAGCAGCAGCTGTCGCTGGCCCTGCAGCAGCCCGACCCGCTGCTGCGCGACGACGATACCCGCGGCAATTTCGCCAGCCCGGGGTTCCGCCGCACGCTGTCCTTCTACGCCAACATGTTCGAGCAGGGCTGGGCGCCGAAGATGTCCGAGACGCAGATCTCCAACGTCTGGGATGAATTCTTCCGCGGCTTCAACGTGTTCTACATCTCCGGCCCCTGGAACATCCGCGAGTTCAAGAAACTGCAGCCGAAGGAACTGGAAGGACAGTGGGGCACCGCTGCGCTGCCGGGGCCGGACGGTCCGGGCGCGGGCATCGCCGGCGGCACCAGCCTGGTGATCTTCCGCAAGTCGCAGCAGAAGCAGGCGTCCTGGAAGCTGATCGAATTCCTGTCGCGCCCGCAGATCCAGGCGCGCTTCCATTCGATCATCGGCGACCTGCCGCCGCGCCGCAGCGCCTGGAACGCGCCGTCGCTGGCCAACGATCCGCTGGCCGCCGCGTTCCGCGATCAGCTGGAGCGGGTCAAGCCGACGCCGAAGGTGCTCGAATGGGAGCGCATCGTGCAGGAAATGCGCATTGTCACCGAGAAGGTGGTGCGCGGTGGCCTGCCGCAGGACAAGGCCGTGGCCGAACTGGACCAGCGCGTGGACAAGGTGCTGGCCAAGCGCCGCTGGATGCATGAACAACAACGCCTGCAGGAGCGCGCGCCGTCGCCGCAATCGAGCAGCGCAGTGGCCGCCGGGAGCGCGCAATGAAACGTACTTCGCTGGCCGGCTGGATCTTCGCCGGCCCCTCGCTGATCGTGCTGGGCGTGTTCTTCGGCCTGCCGGTCGCCTCGGCGCTGGCACTGAGCGTGACCGACTTCGACCTCTATGCACTGGCCGACAGCAGCAACCTGCGCTTCGTCGGCCTGGGCAACTACATCGACCTGCTGCAGACGCCGATGTTCTGGAAGTCGCTGTGGAATACCACCTACTTCGTGCTGATCGGCGTACCGTTGTCGATTGGTGTGTCGCTGGGCGCGGCCATGCTGCTCAACGCACCGGCCGCACGCTTCAAGGCCCTGTTCCGTACGGCACTGTTCGCGCCGGTGGTGACCACGCTGGTGGCGGTGGCGGTGATCTGGCGCTACCTGTTCCATACCAGCTATGGCCTGGTGAACTACGGGCTGGGCCATCTGGGCATCAGTCCGATCGACTGGCTGGGTGATCCCAACTGGGCGATGCCGACCATCATGCTGTTCGCGGTGTGGAAGAACTTCGGCTACAACATGGTGATCTTCCTCGCCGGCCTGCAGGCGATCCCGCATGACCTGTACGAAGCCGCGCGCATCGACGGCGCTTCGCGCTGGAAGCAGTTCCTGCACATTACCCTGCCGATGCTCGGCCCGGTACTGCTGGTGGTCGGGGTGATCACCGTGTCCGGCTACTTCCAGCTGTTCGCCGAGCCGTATGTCATGACCCGCGGCGATCCGCTGCAGAGCACCGTCAGCGTGCTGTATTTCATGTTCGAGGAAGGCTTCAAGTGGTGGAACCTGGGGCGCGCCTCCGCGGTGGCGTTCCTGCTGTTCCTGATCATCCTGGCGGTGACCACCGTGATGCTGCGTTTCGGCCGCAAGAGGCAGTTGGTATGAGTCGTGAAATCGGCCAGTCGCGCTGGTATCCGTGGATGATCAATGGTGCGTTGCTGGTGCTGGCCCTGGTCAGCCTTGCACCGCTGCTGTGGATGCTCTCGGTCTCGTTCATGCCGCAGGGCGAGGCCAGTCATTTCCCGCCGCCACTGCTGCCTTCGAGCATCACCACGCACAACTACCACGAGCTGTTCGCGCGCACCGGCATGGGCGGCAACTTCGCCAACAGCCTGCTGGTGTCGCTGGCTATCACGCTGGGTTCGCTGCTGCTCAACACCATGGCTGGCTACGCCTTCGCCAAGCTCAACTTCGTTGGCCGCGAACGCCTGTTCCAGGTGCTGATGGCGGCGCTGGTGATCCCGGCGCAGGTGGCGATGCTGCCGCTGTTCCTGCTGATGAAGCAGCTGGGCCTGGTCAACAGCTTTGGCGGCGTGATCGTGCCAGCGCTGGCCAGCGTGTTCGGTATCTTCCTGGTGCGCCAGTACGCGCGTTCGATCCCGGACGAGCTGCTTGAAGCGGCCCGCATCGACGGCGCGGGGGAGCTGCGCATCTTCTTCCAGATCGTGCTGCCGATGCTCAAGCCGGTACTGGTGACCCTGGCGATCTTCACCTTCATGGGTGCATGGAACGATTTCATGTGGCCGCTGATCGTGTTGACCGACCAGGAGCACTACACTTTGCCGGTGGCGCTGGCCACCCTCTCGCGCGAGCACATCATGGACGTGGAAATGATGATGGCTGGCGCGGTGGTCACCGTGGTTCCGGTGCTGGCACTGTTCCTGGTGCTGCAGCGGTACTACATCCAAGGTCTGTTGCTGGGGAGCGTCAAGGGATGAAGCGAGCGATCGCCGTTGGACTGGGCCTGTTGTGGACTTCCCTGGCGATCGCCGCACCACCGGCACTGCCGGCGCCGAAGGTACTGGACGATTTCGACGACATCGGCGTCTGGAAGCTGGTGCTGTCCGACCAGGTCAGCGGTTCGCTGCGGCCGGTGAGCGGTGCCGGTGGCGGCCGCGCGCTGTGCCTGGACTACGATTTCCACAAGGTGTCGGGCTACGTCGGCATCCGCCGCGCGCTGGGTATCGAGTACCCGGCCAACTACCGCTTCGGCTTCCAGCTGCGGGGAGATTCGCCGGGCAACGACCTGCAGTTCAAGCTGATCGATGCCAGCGGCGATAATGTCTGGTGGGTCAACCGTCCGGGCTACAGCTTCCCCAAGGCGTGGACGCCGGTCGAATACCGCCGTCGCCAGATCGACAAGGCATGGGGGCCATCGCCGGAGAAGGAGATGGCGCGCAGCGCTGCGGTCGAGTTCACGATCTACAGCAAGGTCGGCGGCCGCGGCACGGTGTGCTTCGACAAGCTGACCCTGCAGGGCCTGCCGCCGCAGGATGATTCGGCGCTGGTGCCATCGGTGATCGCCGACACCGCCACCGCGCTGCAGGACCGGATGATCGACGGAAAGAGCGATACGTTCTGGATCAGTGGCGGGGTCAAGCAGCAGACCATCAGCCTGGACCTGCACAAGAGCCGCGAGATCGGCGGCGCGGTGATTGACTGGCTGCCGAACCTGGAAGCCAATCGCTACACCGTGCGGACGTCCGAGGATGGCCGGGACTGGCGCACCGTGCGCGAGGTGACCGGCGGTGCGGGCGGCCGCGACTGGCTGGCGCTGCCGGATACCGACGCGCGCTACGTGCGCTTCGATCTACACGATGGCCCGAACTGGCGCTATGGCATCCGTGACATCACGCTCAAGCCGCTGGCGTTCGCGGCCACGCCGAACGCATTCCTGTCCTCGGTGGCGGCCGACCTGCCGCGCGGCTCGCTGCCGCGTGCATATGTGGGCGAACAGCCGTACTGGACCCTGCTCGGCCTCGATGGCGGCCAGGAGCAGGCACTGATCAGCGAGGACGGTGCCCTGGAACCGGCCAAGGGCAGTTTCAGCATCGAGCCGTTCATCCGCGTGGACGGCAAGTTGCTGGACTGGTCGACAGTGGTCATCACCCAGTCGCTGCAGGATCGCTACCTGCCCATCGCCAATGTCGACTGGGTGCATGAGAAGGCCGGCCTGGCGGTAACCAGCTTCGTGCAGGGCACGCCGGAGCGCGCGCAGCTGATCGGCCGCTACCGGTTGAGCAATCCGGACAAGGTGGCGCACGAGTACACCCTGGCGCTGGCGATCCGGCCGTGGCAGGTGAACCCGCCGACCCAGTTCCTCAATACCGGCGGCGGCTTCAGTCGCATCGATGCGCTGGATGTGGGCGAACAGCTGGTGCGCATCAACGGTGAGCCGCGCATCTATCCGTTGCAGGTGCCGGATGCGCGCTTTGCCAGCACGTTCGATGGCAAGCTCGACGCGATGCATCTGGCCTCCGGGAAATACCCGGCCAGCACGGCGGTGAAGGACAGCACCGGCATGGCGTCCGGTGCGCTGCTGTATACGATCAAGCTGGAGCCTGGCCAGAGCCGAGAAGTGGCGGTGGTGTTGCCACAGACCGGAGGCTGGGCGCCGCAGGCGCTGGATGTGGCCAAGGCGCAGGCACAGGTCGCAGAGCAGTGGCGGCAGAAGCTGGGGGTGGTCTCGTTGCAGGTACCGGCTGCGGGCCAGGCACTGGTCGATACCCTGCGCACCGCCGTGGCGCACATGCTGATCTCGCGGGTCGGCCCGCGCCTGCAGCCGGGCACGCGCTCGTACGCGCGCAGCTGGATCCGCGATGGCGCGATGATTTCAGAGGGCCTTCTGCGCATGGGGCGCAGTGATGCGGTGCGTGATTACATCAACTGGTATGCGCCTTATCAGTTCGAGAATGGCAAGGTGCCGTGCTGTGTCGATGCACGTGGCAGCGATCCGGTGCCCGAGAACGACAGCCATGGCGAGCTGATCTACAGCATTGCCGAGTATGGGCGCTATACCGGTGACAGCACCTTCGCCGAACTGATGTGGCCGCATGTGCAGGGCGCCTACAACTACATGGAGCAGCTTCGCGCCAGCGAGCGCACGGACGAGAATCGGGCGCGCAATCCGGCGTTCTACGGGATGATGCCGGCCTCGATCAGCCACGAAGGCTATTCGGCCAAGCCGATGCATTCGTACTGGGACAATTTCTGGGCCTTGCGCGGCTACAAGGATGCGGCATCGCTGGCGGCCCAGCTGGGCAAGGTCGAAGCCATGCAGATTGCCGAATCGCGTGACCAGTTCCGTGATGACCTGCAGGCCTCGCTGCTGTCGGCGATGCAGCAGCACAACATCGATTACCTGCCGGGCTCGGCCGAGCTGGGCGATTTCGATGCGACCTCGACCACCATCGCGCTGGCTCCGGGCGGTGAACAGGGGCGCCTTCCGCAGCAGGCGCTCGATGCCACTTTCGAGCGCTACTGGAAGGAATTCGTGGCCCGTCGGGACGGCAAGCGCGAGTGGAAGGACTACACGCCCTACGAGTGGCGCAACGTGGCCGCCTTCGTCCGCCTTGGCTGGCGCGATCGCGCCTGGCAGGCGACTGAGTTCTTCTTCAAGGACCGTGCGCCGCAGGCCTGGAACCAGTGGGCCGAAGTGGTCTCGCGCACGCCGCGCAAGCCGTTCTTCGTCGGTGACCTGCCGCATGCCTGGGTCGCTTCGGACTTCGTGCGCTCGGCCCTGGACATGTTCGCCTACAGCCGTGACATGGACGATGCGCTGGTGTTGGCCGCCGGCATTCCGACCGCCTGGCTGCAGGGCGAGGGCATCGCTGTGCAGGGCCTGCGCACGCCGCAGGGCCAGCTCAACTACCGCCTGCAGCGCAGCGACAAGCAGCTGGTGCTGGAGGTGCAGCCGGGCCTGGTGCCACCGGTCGGTGGCGTGGTCTTGCCGTGGCCGTACGCCGGTGATCCGGGCGAGGCGACCATCAACGGCGAAGCGGCCGAATGGACCGACAGGGAACTGCACGTGCACCAGCTGCCGGCGCGGGTCGAGATCGATGTACCGGGCGCGGTGCGCCGCGCCGAGCGCAAGGGGCAGTAACGATGAAGCAGCAGGGGGGAAGGGTGCGCACGGCCGTGCGTGCCCTGGGACTGGCCATTGCATTGGCATTGCCGGGTGCCGTGATGGCAGCCGTGCCAACCGCCGCGACAGCGGCTGACATCGCCAGCGCACCAGGCATGAGCATGGTGACCTTCAACCTGCATCACGACCGCGAGGACTGGCCGAGCCGCCGCCGCACCATCCTGGCCGAGCTCAAGCGCCTGCAGCCGGATGCGGTTGCCCTGCAGCAGGTGATCCAGCGCCGCAACGTGCGCAACCAGGCGCAGTGGCTGGCCAGCCAACTCGGCTACAAGTACGTGTTCGTGTCCACCGATCCGGTGGGTGCGCCGAAACGTTACGGCAATGCGCTGCTGACCCGGCGGCCGATCCTCGCCCAGGGTGAGCACCTGCTACAGCCGCTGGACGACTACCGGACGGTCGCCCATCTGCGCATCAATGTGGACGGCAAGGCGGTCAACGTCTATGCCACCCACTTCAACGAGCGCAGCGACGAAAATGGCCAGCGCATCCGTCGCACCCAGGTCGAGGACCTGCTGCGCTTCATCGCCAGCACCTCAGCCGGCGCACCGGTGGTGATCGCGGGCGACTTCAACGCGCTGGTCGATGCCAGTGACCTGAGCGAGCTGCGCAGCCATTACGGTGACAGCTACGGCAGCGTGCACGTCAACACCGACCTGGCCGGGGTCAGTACGCTGAACAGGCACTACTACCCGGTGGCCTCGCGGATCGACCACATCTTCTTCCAGCAGGACGCGATGGTCGCACGTGAGGCCAAGCTCCTGTTCGACCAGCCCGATGACAGCGGTCGCTGGGCCTCGGACCATTATGGCGTGTGGACCCGCCTGCAATTCGCTCCGGCGCACTGATGTCCTGGTAGGTGCCACCTTTGGTTGGCACGGACGTGTCCGCGTTCGCTCCAACAACGGCGCCGACCAGGGTTGGCCTCTACCAGAGCGCTGCACGCGCCCGGCGCACAAACAGAAACGGCGGGGATCATCGATCCCCGCCGTTCTTTCACGCGATCAAAGCGCGATCAGTTCGCCGGCGGCGTGCGCTTGGCGCCTTCTTCGTCTTCTTCGTCGGCCTTGGCTTCGGCCGCCTGGGCTGCCGCATCGGCGTGGCCATCGGCGACCGGATCGATCGACGGTGTCACCACTGCATCGGCGACCGGGGCCGCAGCTTCCACCGGTGCAGCTTCAACTGCCACCGGAGCGACCGGCTGTTCGGCCACCGGCGCGGTCTCGACGACCGGCTTGGCTTCAACCACCGGAGCAGCCTCAACGATCTCCGGCTTGGCTTCTGCCACCGGAGCGGCTTCGGTAGCGGCCGGCTTGGCTTCAGCCACCGGTGCAGCCTCGACTGCCGCCGGCTTCGCTTCGATCGCCTGAGTGACTTCAGCCACCGGGGCTGCTTCCACCGCGACCGGCTTTGCTTCGACCGCCGGTGCGGCAACAGCCACCGGTTGCGCCGGGGTTGCTGCGTCGATGGCATCGAGCATGCTGGTCTGCACCGGCGAGGACACCGGCTCTGCCTTGGCTGCGGCTTCAACCGCCGCCGGCACTTCGGCGGTGATCGGTGCGGCAGTCTCGACCACGGCGCTGCTCACCACCGCCACCGGTGCGGCGACAGCAGCGGCGGCAGTACGGACCGGCTTCTCGGCTTCGACAGCAACCGGTTCGGCTTCGTCATCGAAATCGAATTCCGGCTGCGCACGGGTCGGCTGTGCGGCGGCGACCGGAGTGGCCGGGGCGGCACTGTCGACGTTCGGCTCGACGCCCTCGGCGTCATCACCCTCGTCACCCTCGTCCTGGTCATCGCCCAGGCCGTCACCACCGGCAGCGTTCTCGGCGCCACCGCGACGACGACGACGGCCGCCACGACGGCCGCGACGGCGGCGGGTTGCACCTTCGCCAGCCTGCTCGCCATGGGCGTCGGCTGCAGTCTCTTCACCGGCAACCGCAACCACTTCGGCCTCGCCGGCAGCGGTCTCGACCGGCACTGCGTCCACCGGAGCGGCGGCCACCGGGGCAACCGGGGCGACCGGTGCAGTGGCTTCCTGCGCGGTCACCACGTTGGCGGCGACGGCGTTGGCGGCCACAGCTGCTGCCGCGGTCACACCTTCAACCGGGGCTTCGGCGACGCTGCGCTGCGGCTTCTCGGCCGGCTTGTCACCGTCCTGCTGCTGGCGCGGCTGCTTGGGCTGCTTCAGCTTCGGCTGGTTCTGGTTCTGGCCCTGCTGCTCGTTGCGCGGCTTGTGCTGCTGCTGCGGCTGCTGCTGGCCATCCTTCTGCTGCGGTTCTTTCTGCCTGCCCTGCTGCGGCTGCTGCTGGGCATTGCCGTTGTTGCCGTTGCGGCCGTCCTTGTTGCGCTGCTCACCACGGTCCTTGCGGTTGCCGCCATCCTTCTGCTGCTGCGCGTTGCCGTTGCCACCGTTGCCACGGTTTTCGTCGCGACGGTCCTTGCGATCCTTGTTGCGATCCTTGTTGCGGTCCTTGCGACCACCGTCCTGCTGCTGGCGCGGAGCCGGGGCGGCCGGAGCCGGCGCCGGCGCCGGCTCGCCACCGAACACGCGCTTGAGCCAACCGATCACGCCGCCGCTCGAAGCCGGCGCCACGGGCGCTGCCACGACCGGAGCCGGAGCGACTGCAGCCGGAGCCGCTTCCTCGCGCACCGGGGCGGGAGAGGTGTGCTTGACCTGGGTCACTGCCGGCGGCGGGATGTTCAGCTGGCCCTTGGTCAGGGCGTGCACCGGCAGCTTGCGCGGGGTGCCGCGCTGGTAGCTGGGCTTGCTGCTCTCTTCACCGAGCTCGTTCTCACGCAGGCGGGTGACCGCATAGTGCGGGGTGTGCAGCTGCTCGTCGGCGACGATCACGATCGGCGCTTCGTGGCGTTGCTCGATCTCGCGCAGGGCGCTGCGCTTCTCGTTCAACAGGTAGTTGGCGATCTCCACTGGCGCCTGGACCAGCACCTGCCCGGTGTTCTCCTTCATCGCGTGCTCTTCGGCGACGCGGATGATCGACAGCGACAGCGACTCGACGCTGCGCATGCGGCCGTGGCCGTCGCAACGCGGGCAGACGATCTGGCTGGATTCGCCCAGGCTCGGGCGCAGGCGCTGGCGGCTCATTTCCAGCAGGCCGAAGCGCGAGATGCGGCCGACCTGCACGCGGGCACGGTCGTACTTCAGCGCGTTGGCCAGGCGATTCTCGACCTCGCGCTGGTGCTTGTTGGAGGCCATGTCGATGAAGTCGATCACCACCAGGCCGCCCAGGTCGCGCAGGCGCAGCTGGCGGGCCACTTCCTCGGCCGCTTCCAGGTTGGTCTGGAACGCGGTGTCCTCGATGTCGCTGCCCTTGGTGGCGCGCGAGGAGTTCACGTCGACTGCGGTCAGTGCTTCGGTCTGGTCGACCACGATCGAGCCACCCGACGGCAGGCGCACGTTGCGCTCGTAGGCACCTTCGATCTGCGACTCGATCTGGAAGCGGTTGAACAGCGGGATGTCGTCCTTGTAGTGCTTGAGCTTGCGCAGGGTCTGCGGCATCACCTGCTGCATGAACTCGCGGGCGTGCTCGTACATCTCCTCGGTGTCCACCAGGATCTCGCCGATGTCGGCGCGCAGGTAGTCACGCAGGGCGCGCACGATCAGGCGCGATTCCTGGTAGATCAGGAACGGGGCCGGCTTGCTCAGTGCGGCTTCGGCGATGGCGCGCCAGACGTTGAGCAGGTAGTCCAGGTCCCACTGCAGCTCTTCCGCATCGCGACCGACGCCGGCGGTACGGATGATCACTCCCATGTCGTCGGGAATGTTCAGCTTGTCCAGGGCCTCCTTCAGCGCGGCACGGTCTTCGCCCTCGATGCGGCGGGACACGCCGCCGGCGCTGGGCGAGTTCGGCATCAGCACCATGTAGCGGCCGGCCAGCGAGATGAACGTGGTCAGGGCGGCGCCCTTGTTGCCACGCTCTTCCTTGTCGACCTGGACAACGATCTCCTGACCTTCCTTCAGCAGCTCGCGGATGCCGGCCTTGTTGTGGTCGACACCGGCCTGGAAGTAGTCACGGGAGATTTCCTTCAGCGGCAGGAAGCCATGGCGGCCACCGCCGTACTCGACGAAGGCGGCTTCCAGCGAGGGCTCGATGCGGAAGATCCGGCCCTTGTAGATGTTGGACTTCTTCTGTTCCTTCGACGGCTGTTCGATGTCGATGTCATACAACGACTGGCCATCCACGATGGCAACACGCAGCTCTTCAGCCTGCGTGGCGTTGATCAGCATTCGCTTCATTGTTGCGTTCCTCGCAAGCGGCTACCGCGCGGAACGCCATGGGGTTTCGCCTCTGGACACGGCTCGCCGCCCATTCGCGCAAGCGCGGGAAGGGCGGCTTGGGTTTCCAGCGCTACGACACCACGGCAGGCCGCGGGAGCGCTTCACTCTTATGGGTTTTGGGTGTTGCAGGGCCGCAGGCAGCTGTCAGCCAGGCTGGAGCGCCACGCGGGACATGTTCAGCACGGTTGCGTGTCAGGCATCCGGCGATGGCCGGGAAGGCCGGTGAGCCGCTAACATGGCCGCCCCGCGGGCGGTGGTCGCGCACTGTGCCGGATTCGTCGGAAGCTGGGCTTCTGGCCCTGAGTAACTTCCAACGAAATCAATCCCTTATCTCGCCCCCCGAGTGTAACAGAATAAACAGCCTGATGACCGCCCAAGACCCGACCAAACCCGCTGGCGACAAGCCTTCCGTGCGCATGATCACCGTTCCCGCCGACCGCGCCGGCCAGCGCGTGGACAACTTCCTGCTCGGCCAGCTGAAGGGAGCCCCGCGCAGCCTGGTGTACAAGCTGGTGCGCAGCGGGCAGGTTCGGGTGAACGGCGGCCGCGCCAAGGCCGAGCGCAAGCTGGAGGCGGGCGATGAGGTGCGTGTGCCGCCGGTCCGTCTCAGTGAGGAAGGAGACAAGGCCGGCCCGCCAGAGGCGTTCATGCGGCGCCTGGAGCAGGCCATCGTCTTCGAGGACGCCCGGCTGCTGGCCCTGAACAAGCCCTCCGGCGTGGCCAGCCATGGCGGCAGCGGCATCAGCTTCGGTGCCATCGAGACTCTGCGCGCGTTGCGCCCGGGACAGACACTGGAGCTGGTCCATCGGCTGGATCGCGACACCTCGGGCCTGCTGATCGTGGCCAAGAAGCGTTCGGCGCTGAGCGAACTGCAGGCGCTGTTGCGTGAAGACCACGGCGCCGGCATCCGCAAGCGCTACCTGACCCTGCTGGCCGGCCGCATGCCGGACGGCGTGATGACCGTCGACGCGCCGCTGCACGTGGGCCTGCGCCAGGGTGGCGAGCGCCATGTACAGGTCAATGCGATCGGCAAGGAATCGATCAGTCACTTCCGGGTGCTGGAGCGCCGCGGCGGCCAGTCGTACTGCGAGGTGCGCATCGAAACCGGCCGCACCCATCAGATCCGCGTGCATGCCCAGCATCTGGGCCATCCGGTGGCCGGTGACGACAAATACGGCGATCCTGCGGTCAACAAGCGGCTTCGTGAGCAGATCGGGCTGAAGCGCCTGTTCCTGCACGCGGCCTCGCTGGAGTTTGCACTGGACGACGGCAAGAGCCCGTATGTGCTGAACGCGCCGCTGGCGGATGAGCTGGTCGAGGCGCTGGACCGTCTGCGCTGACGGCGGTTCGGCGGCGCCGGGTGCTCGGTCGGCGCCGTCGCTTCCCTGCGGAGAGTGGGCTTGTCACTTTCTTTGCTCGTGCAAAGAAAGTAACCAAAGAAACACGCCGCCATCCGCGAGCCGGCGCCGCGCGCCGGTGCCCTGCGCTCCTCGGTCCGCCGAGGGACGGCGCGGAACTCGCTGCGCTCAGACACCCGCGCCTCTTCGCCCTCGCCGGACCTGCGGTGCTCGGCTCGCTACAAGGCGGACCCGGACATCCGCAGCGTAGGCCCATACCCGCCCGTGACCTCTCGATACTGTGGGACGTACCAGCCGCGAAGGGGCTCAGCCCGTCGGCCGCAAACCCCTCACCATTTGAACAGCACCAGGCTGATCGCCAGCGTGCCCATGCCCGCCACCAGCCCATAAACGGTCTCGTGGCCCTTCGCATAGCGCTTGGCGGCCGGCAGCAGCTCGTCCAGTGCCAGGAACACCATCACGCCGGCAATCAGCCCGAACAACCAGCCGAAGGTGGCGTGCGACAGCGACCCGGACAGCAACCAGTAGCCGAGCGCGGCGCCCACCGGCTCGGCCAGGCCCGACAGCAGGCTGGCGCTGAACGCATAGGCCTTGTTCTGGGTGGCGAAGTACACCGGCACCGCGATCGCGATGCCCTCGGGGATGTTGTGGATGGCAATCGCAAGGGCCAGTGGCATGCCCACCGACGGGCTTTCCAGCGTGGCGAAGAAGGTCGCCAGCCCTTCCGGGAAATTGTGCGCGGTGATCGCGACGGAAGTCAGCAGCGCCACCCGCTTCAGGTACTCGCGGCTGTTCTCGCGGAACGCGGGATCCTGCTTGTCCAGGCTGTCATGCGGGTTGGGAATGAAGTGGTCGATCATCACGATCACGATCACGCCCAGCAGGAACGCGAGGGTGCCGTAGGTGAAACCGGTGCGCTCGCCATGGGCCAGTGCGAACGAAGCAATGGACTTGTTGAGGATTTCCGACAGCGACACATAGACCATCGCGCCGCCGGCGAAGGCCAGGCCGAAGGCCAGCAGGCGCGGGTTGGGGCGGCGCGAGAACAGCACCAGCAGGCTGCCGATCGCAGTGGCGAGGCCGGCCGCGAGGGTGACCGCCAGCGCAATCCAGATGTTTTCGGCGGGAATCTGCAGCATCTACCGACGCAGTCCTGGTCAACAGACAACCGCCCCGGACAGGACCGGGGCGGCGAGGGCGAGGCGGGCGCCGGCTGGCCTCGTCGGGTTGCGTGCGATCAGCCGCCGCGGCGCAGGCGCTCTTCAATGGCGAAGCACTGGTCCGGCTTCGGCTGCGGCGGGTTGAAGCTGACCGGCACCTGGATGGTGGCCGGCACCGGCTGGCCATTGCGTGTCGCGGCCTTGAACTGCCAGCCCTGCACGGCGGTTTTGGCCAGTTCGTCCAGCTGCGGGTTGCCCGCGCCAGTCAGCAGGGCGACCTCGCTCGGCTTGCCGTCGGTGCCGATGGTCACCTTGAACGTACTGGTGCCGCCCACGCCCATGCAGGCCAGTTCAAGCGGGTACTGCGGCGGCGGCGTCTTCACTGCTGCGACTTCGGTCGGCGGTGGCGGCGGTGGTGCCGGCGGTTCGGACGAGCCGCAGCCGGCCAGGCCGGTCGCAGCGATCAGGGACAGGCTCAGCAAGCGTACGTTCATGGCAGTTGCTCCGTCAGGGCCGAAGTCTTTGCCGCGCAGATGAAGTCGTTCTCGCTCAGACCGCCCACGTCATGGGTGGAAAAGCGCACAACCGCGCGGTCGTAGTGCACGCCCAGGTCCGGGTGGTGGTCCTCGCGATGGGCAATCCAGGCCAGCGCGTTCACGAAGGCCATGGTGGCGTAGTAATCCTTGAAGCGGAAGGTGCGCGTCAGGGCCTGCCCGCCCTCGCTCAGCTCCCAGCCGGGAACCTGCGGCAGCAGTTCGGCCAGGCGGGCTTCGCCGAGCTTGTGGTCGCTGCCTTTGCGTGGCACGCAACGGGCCTGGGCCAGTGGAATCAGGTCGGCCATGGGAATCTCCACCTCGTGTTGACTGAACAATGCGCCGGACGGTGTATAAACCGAATGAGCGGCTGACGCTTACTTGGCTAGAATAGCCTGATGATCCAGATCTCCGACACTGCCCAGACCCATTTCCGCAAGCTGATCGAACGCGAGGGCGTGCCTGGCATGGGCGTGCGCCTGAGCGCGGTCGACCCCGGTACCCCGCGCGCCGACGCCCGGCTGGAATTCGCCGAACCCACCGACCTGCTGGGC
The DNA here is from genome assembly GCF_037079935.1 of Stenotrophomonas maltophilia group sp. Smal12. Lineage (NCBI taxonomy): Bacteria > Pseudomonadati > Pseudomonadota > Gammaproteobacteria > Lysobacterales > Lysobacteraceae > Stenotrophomonas > Stenotrophomonas maltophilia group sp. Smal12. Next base: position 29,995 of record NZ_JBAWUK010000020.1, read on the forward strand.
GACGAGTGGGCGGTGGACTGCGATGGCTTCACCCTCTATGTCGATGCCGGCAGCGTTGGCTGGCTCGACGGCGCAGAGATCGACATCGTCGCCGGCACCGCCGGTGCCCAGCAGTTGACCATCAAGGCGCCGCGCATCAAGGGTGAAGCGCCCGGTGATGCGGCCTCGCTGGTCGAGCGCGTGCACTGGGTGGTGGAGAACGAAGTCAATCCGCAGCTGGCCTCGCATGGCGGCAAGGTGGCCGTGCAGGAAGTCTCGGCCGACGGCGTGGTGCTGCTGCGCTTCGGTGGTGGCTGCCAGGGCTGCGGCATGGCCGACGTGACGCTCAAGCAGGGCATCGAAAAGACCCTGATGGGCCGCGTGCCGGGCGTGACCGCCGTGCGCGACGCGACCGACCACGACAGCGGCCACGCGCCGTACATTCCGCGCGACAACGTCGCCTGATCGCTGACGCGTGCCTCTGACCCGGGCCGAGCAACTCATCGATCTGCTGCTGGCCCGCCAGCAGCCCCGCGCCGTCCTTGAGAAGACCACGCGCCTGCCTTATGGCTGGGCGTTGTGGCTGCGCTCGCTGGGGCCGCTGCCGCGGCCGTTGCATGCCGGCGAAGTAATTGCGGTGTTGCTGCCGCGTCCGCTGCCCGGCCGGCCAGGCCAATCGCCGCAGCTGTCGCTGTGGCAAGCGTTGCGCCGTCTGTTCTGGCAGGACTGGGACGCTGCGCCGCGCGACCAGCGCTGGATGCGCTGGACCTCGGCACTGATCAGCGCACTGCTGCACCTGCTGTTCTTCATGCTGCTGCTGTGGGTGGCGGTGATCCGCACCACTGCGCCAGACGAAGAGGGTGCCGAGGGTGAGCGCGTGCAGGTGGAGTTCGTCGGCCGCGCGACCCAGGAAGGCGGGGGCGATCAGCCAGGCGCCGAAGTCGCTGCGGCCGCTGCGGCAGGTCGGGTTGCGACGGGGCAGCAGACGGGTGCCGCCACAGCTCCTGCCCCGCACCCGGCGGCTGCCGAAGCCGCCGCATCTTCCCCTGCATCCGCGCCGACCGCCAGTGTTCCTCCGCCGCCTGCCGAAGCCGAGCCGGCGCCGGTTGCCGCGTCGCCGCCTTCACCGGTCCAGGCCACCGAGGTGGCGCAGGCCAGCACGGATTTCGTGGTGCCGCCGGTCAGCGTGCCTCGAACCGAAGTCAGCGTCGTACCGCGTGACAGCACGCCCGTTGTGCGCGAGCGCAGCGTGCAGCCGGTGCAGGCGCCGCCGACGCCAAGCCAGATGCGCAGCCCGGAACTGGCCGTGCGCACGCCGCAGGTGCGTGACATCCAGGTGCGCGAACGCGAAGTCAGCATCGTCGAAGCGCCCGTCGCACCCAAACCGCTGCGCAGCCCTGAAATGCAGGTGCGCGTGCCACAGCAGGACGTGCAGGTGCGTGAACGTGAAGTGCAGGCCGTAGCCGATCCGCAGGTGCGGATGGCGGCGGTGGCCGGGCGTGAGCCCGCCGTACGCGCGCCCACCGGCCGTGATGTACAGGTGCGGGAGCGTGAAGTGGCCCCGGCACCGGCGGCGGCACCGGCATCCTCCAGTGGCAGTGCCTCCGTGACGCCTGCGGCTGCGGCGCAAGGCAGCGCGGCGCAGACGAGCAGCAGCACGCGTCCGTCGGCCTCCAGCAGCACGGCAAACGCCGGAGCGCGCCCGGCGCCCAATCCAGGCAACTGGGCCACGCCTGCCAAGGGCGACGACTGGGGTTCATCCAGCCGTAACCGTAACGGTGCCAGCAGTGGCGCCCGCCAGGCCAGCACTGCCGGCAAGGGCAATGGCCTGTTCAATGCCGATGGCAGCGTGCGCGTGCCGGGCCAGGACGGCGATGGCCACGCCGAGCGCGGTGCGCCCGGTGGCGCCAACGACGGCTGGAGCAAGGAGCGCATCGCGCAATCGGGCACCTGGCTGAAGCGCCCGCCCTACGACTACACGCCGACCTCGTTCGACAAGTACTGGGTGCCGCAGGAATCGCTGCTGGCCGAATGGGTGCGCAAGGGCGTCAAGGCGATGGAGATTCCGTTGCCGGGCACCAACTCGAAGATCTCCTGCGTCATTTCGATCCTGCAGGCCGGCGGTGGCTGTGGCCTGACCAACCCCAACATGCAGGACCAGCCGGCCGTGGCACGGCCGCCGCCGGACATTCCGTTCAAGAAGGAACTGCAGGAAGACAACGGGAGCCGCTAGGACGGCGCATCCACGCATGGCGTGGATCTACTGTGCATCCAGCTGCGCCGGGTAGATCCACGCCATGCGTGGATGATCCATGGGGGCACGCCAATGCCGACCAAGGTCAGCCTCTATCAGGGCGTTGCCCTTACGCGCTCTGTGACAGGAACACCCAGAATGGCACATCGCGACCGACCCAATCGCGGCTGGCTTCATCCATCACGTCCAGCAGGGTGTCGAAGTCCTTCTGTGCGTTGGCACGCAGTGCATCCACGTCGGCCAGGAACAGCGCGTAGCCGTTGGCTGGCAGCCATTGCAGATCACGCAGGTTGTCCGACAGTGCATCCCAGTTGCCGCCGAAACCGGCCGGGAAATCCAGTTGCGCGGCGAGCCGGGCGAGCAGGGTGCGCTTGTCCGTCACGCCTTCCAGATCGATGCGGATCACCTTGAGGCTGGCATCGCGCATTGCTGCGGCCAGTGCGCCGATGTCATCGCTGTCGATGGCATAGACGCCGGCATTGTTGATGTCATGCAGGCCGAGGCCGAAATCATCGTGGCTCATCACTGCGCTCCCTGGGCCGGTACGGTGAAGCTGCGGAACGATTCGTAGTGGTCGTCGGTGTAGTACCACGCCTCCGGCGGATCGCCGCCGGTGACGATGCGGCGCGTGCCACGCGTGCGTGCACCGGGGGTGTCGACGGTGTACTCGCGGTAGTAGCCACGCGGACGTTGTGGCAGCTGCTGCTCGCGGTTGCCGAAGGTAGTGCCGTCCTGGCGGTGCGGGAATGGACCGCCTCGCTGGATCAGGGCAATGGTCTGGCGTGCTTCGGTGGGCAGGAACGCGGGCAGGCCGTTGTCCCGTCCGGGCGTTGCCGTGGCAGGGGCCCGTGCGGTCGGTGTTCCCTGCAGGTCCGGTGCGAACTGTGGCGCCGGCGGCCGCTGCAGGAAATGGTTGGCGACCAGGCCGAGCAGCAGCAGGGCGATGGCGGTGATCAGCAGCCGGGGGTTGCGCATGGGCAGGGGCGGGCGAGGGTGGTACATGCACTGTAGCGCCTGCGCGCTGCATGGCGCATGAGGAGGGTGCCGCGTCACTGCTGCGTAACAATTGCCGTCGTGCTCACTGGCAGGACGCAATTTCCTTTACATCCCCCTTGGTAATCTGCGGGTCTGTCCCCATCATTCACGCGCACCGCCCGACATCGTCGGGTGCCCTCGCAATCAGGAGATGCATCATGGCCTACACCCTGCCCAAGCTGTCCTACGCCTACGACGCGCTGGAGCCGCATATCGATGCGGCGACGATGGAAATCCATCACACCAAGCATCACCAGACCTACATCAACAACGTCAACGCGGCGCTGGAAGGCACCGAATACGCTGACCTGCCGGTCGAAGAGCTGGTGAAGAAGCTCAAGTCGTTGCCGGAGAACCTGCAGGGTCCGGTGCGCAACAACGGTGGTGGCCATGCCAACCACTCGCTGTTCTGGACCGTGATGGCCCCGAACGCAGGTGGCAACCCGGTGGGTGACGTGGCCAAGGCCATCGACAAGGACCTGGGCGGTTTCGACAAGTTCAAGGACGCCTTCACCAAGGCGGCGCTGACCCGTTTCGGCAGCGGCTGGGCGTGGCTGAGCGTGACCCCGGACAAGAAGGTGGTGGTCGAGAGCACCGGCAACCAGGACAGCCCGCTGATGGAAGGCAACACCCCCATCCTCGGCCTGGACGTGTGGGAACACGCGTACTACCTGAAGTACCAGAACCGCCGCCCGGAATACATCGGCGCGTTCTTCAACGTCATCGACTGGAATGAAGTCGAGCGCCGTTACCAGGAAGCGATCGCCTGATCGCGGTCACGGGATGAGTGGAAAGGCCGGGGGAGACCCCGGCCTTTTCTGTTGCAGGATCCCGGCACGACCTATTCCGCCGTGGCCGTAGCGTCCTGCAGGCGCAGGGTTGCCAACACGCCCAGGCGCAGTCCGGGCAGGTCGCCGTCGGCGGGCAGCAGGATCGGCTGCTGGCGGATGCCGCCGAAGTGCTTGACCTGGAACAGCACGTCCAAGCCGTGGCCACTGGCGCCGCCGCCACTGGCCGCAGGCGGCTCGGGGCGGCCGCCGGGATTGCGCCGTGCCGGCTGGAAGCCGGGCGTGCTCCGCACCAGCTCCACCGTGCTGGCCGAAAAGTCGCCCGCGATCAGGCTCGGCATGCCTTCGGCGGTGGCGCCGATCCAGGTCATCAGGTCGCTGGTCTGGTGTTGGCGGGCAGTGGCCTCGTCCGGGTCCGGGCGCAGCCGCGCCACATAGATGTTGACTAGCGCCTCGCCCAGCTTCAGCCGCATCATGCCGGCCGCACTGAAGGTGCCGGGAGGATGCAGCAGGGTCACGCCGTCCTCGCTCACCGGCAGCCGGGTCAGCATGGCGTTGCCATGGCGCAGTGGCTGGCTGGGTGGGTCGGCGGTGACGAAGTCGCAGCTGTAGCGCAGCCGGCTGGCCAGCCAGCAGGCCGGGTTGCGGCCTTGCTGCTGCAGCACCTGCTGCACCGAGATCACGTCCGGCTGCAGGTCGGTCAGCAGTTGTGCGACCTGCTCGCGGCGCTGCTTCCATTGCGCGTCATCGCGGCTGGGCAGCTCCAGCGCGGCTACCGTCAGCTGCCGAGGTTCGCTCTCACTGGCAACGGCGGCCGGCGCCTGTGGTCGTGCCTGCGCCTGCAATGCCAGCAACAGCGCAAGGCAGCTGAGCAGGAGGCGGGCGGGGGCGAGGGGGCGCATAACGATAAGTTTACGCTTTTGCCGTGCAGGTGCCGTGACTTCCGGCAGGGCCTGCACTGCCTGCCACGGATTGGCACCGTTGTCATGCAGCCCTGCAGCGTGCTTCGCAAGCCCCGGTTCCGGTAACCTTGCGCCTTTCGCTTTGCAGGAATGCCTTACAGGATGAGCCACGACGCAGTCGCCCCCATCGCCGGCCAAGGAAAGATGCCGCGCCAGATTCCGTACATCATCGGCAATGAGGCCTGCGAACGGTTCAGTTTCTACGGGATGCGCAACATCCTGGTGCAGTTCCTGATCACCTCGCTGCTGCTGCAGGAAATCACTGCGGAAGGCCGTGCCGGTGAAGCCAAGGACATCATGCACAGCTTCATGATCGGCGTGTATTTCTTCCCGCTGCTCGGTGGCTGGCTGGCCGACAGGTTCTTCGGCAAGTACCACACGATCCTCTGGTTCAGCCTGGTCTACTGCGCCGGCCACCTGTGCCTGGCGCTGTTCGAGAACAGCCGCGAGGGCTTCTTCCTCGGCCTGGGCCTGATCGCGCTGGGTGCCGGTGGCATCAAGCCGCTGGTGGCCTCGTTCATGGGCGACCAGTTCGACCAGAGCAACAAGCACCTGGCCAAGATCGTCTTCGACGCCTTCTACTGGATCATCAACTTCGGCTCGCTGTTCGCCTCGCTGCTGATCCCGCTGGCACTGAAGAACTGGGGGCCGCAGTGGGCGTTCGGTATCCCGGGCATCCTGATGTTCATTGCTACCTTCGTGTTCTGGCTGGGCCGCAAGCGCTACGTGCTGGTGCCGCTGCCGCCGAAGGATCCGCATTCGTTCGCCAACGTGGTGCGTACCGCGCTGACCACGCGCGTGGCCGGCCAGGGCCGTCCGGGCCTGGTGATCGCCGTGCTCGGCCTGGCGCTGGCGGCGGCCTCGTTCGGCCTGGTCGGCTCGCTGGGCATCGTGATCTGCCTGTGCCTGGCGCTGGTGGCCATCCTCGCCGGCATCGGTGGCGGTACCTGGTTGCAGCTGGACCGCGCCCGTGGCCAGCATCCGGCCGAAGCCGTGGAAGGCGTGCGCTCGGTGCTGCGCGTGCTGGTGATCTTCGCGCTGACCACGCCTTTCTTCTCGCTGTTCGACCAGAAGGCCTCGACCTGGGTCCTGCAGGGCCAGCAGATGCAGATGCCGAGCTGGTTCACCGCCTCGCAGATGCAGGCGCTGAACCCGCTGCTGGTGATGATCCTGATTCCGTTCAACAACCTGGTGCTGTACCCGGCCCTGCGCCGCTTCGGCTTTGAGCCGACCGCGCTGCGCCGCATGACCGCCGGCATCGCCTTCAGCGGCCTGGCCTGGATCGTGGTCGGCGGCATCCAGGTGGTGATGGACGGCGGCAACGCCATGTCGATCTTCTGGCAGATGCTGCCGTATGCGCTGCTGACCTTCGGTGAGGTGCTGGTCTCGGCCACCGGCCTGGAGTTCGCCTACAGCCAGGCGCCACAGGCGATGAAGGGTGTGGTGATGAGCTTCTGGAACCTGACCACCACCATCGGCAACCTGTGGGTGCTGCTGTCGAACGCTGCCGTGCGCAACGATGCCGTGACCCACAGGATTGCCAGTACGGGCCTGAGCGAAGCGGCGTTCCTGATGTTCTTCTTCGCCGGTTTCGCCTTCGTCGCGGCGTTGGCCTTCGGTTGGTACGCGAAACGCTATCGTATGGTCGACAACTACCGTAGCGCCTGAGCCTGACATGACCCCCGTCAATCTGCTGTTGATCGCCATCACCGCCATCCTGTCGTGGATGGCGTTCAACAACCGCAAGCTGGCCGATCGCCTGATCCTGTGGCCGCCGGCCGTCGACCGCCATCGCCAGTACGACCGGCTGGTGACCTATGGCTTCATCCACGCCGACTGGTCGCACCTGATCTTCAACATGATCACCCTGTTCTTCTTCGGGGGATTCATCGAGAGCGTGATGGTGCAGCTGACCGGCAGCTACCTGACCTACCCGGCGTTCTACATCGGCGCGCTGCTGGTCTCGATCCTGCCCAGCTACTTGAAGAACCAGAAGAACCCGAACTACCTCAGCCTCGGGGCATCCGGTGCGGTGTCGGCGGTGCTGTTCGCCTTCATCCTGATCAAGCCGTGGTCGATCATCCTGGTGTTCTTCATCCCGGCACCGGCGATCATCTATGCCGCGTTCTACGTCGGCTACAGCATCTGGATGGACAAGCGCGGCGGCGACCGCATCAACCACAGCGCGCACCTGGCAGGTGCGGCGTTCGGCGTGATCTTCATGCTGGCCATGCAGCCGAGCATCTTCAACCACTTCCTGCGCGAACTCTCCAACCCGACCTTCCGCCTGGGCGGCTGAAGCGTGCCGGGGTCGGATCCTGTGGATCCGGCCCCGGCGTATCCGGTTTCAGGCCTGGGTCGTGTGGCCGTAGGTATCCAGCAGGCGGGCGAATACTTCCTCGCCGATGCGCTGGAAATCCTGATCCTCGGTCTGCCCTTCCACCGCCAGTTGCAGCAGGCCCTCCAGCAGGGCGCGGTCGGTATCGGAATGGGAATCGCTGGCGTGCATGGGAGCCTCCACGGTGGTGCGCATGATCAACGGTCGCAAGGGTCGTGCCAGCCTGGCCGTACCCCGCCATAGGCGATAGCGGCCGGCGACCCTCCAACTTGAGGGCGAAAACTGACGTGAATGGACTGGACTTGCCCCTGTTCAGGCTTCACGCGATCATGGCGCCCGGCTGCGCACCATCCACGCAGTCGCCGCAGGAGACAGTTCCATGGCTTCGGTCACGCCCCCCGGTCTGGCCTACGAGGTCGAACACGACCTGGCCAACCACCGCTTCACCGCCCGTGTGCGAGGACAGCTGGCGGTGCTGGACTACCAGATCAAGCGCAAGCGCATGGTGATCACCCACACCGAGGTGCCCGAGCCGATCGCCGGCCGTGGCATCGCCGGTGAGCTGACCCGCGTGGCACTGCGTTTCGCCCGCGAGCAGAAGTACAAGGTGGTGCCGGCATGTTCCTACGCCGAGGCCTTCCTGCAGCAGCACGAGGAGTACCACGACCTGCTCGTTGGCTGAGTGCCAGCGGGCCACGCTTCAGCCATGGCAGGCGATGATGTACAAACATGAACAGGGGATCCCGATGAAGATTGGAAACAACCGGCCACTGCACGTCAGCGTGCTGGCCGGCGTGGTGGGCGTGCTGTTGCTGGCCGGTTGCCAGCGTGAAAGCGAGCCGACGCCGGTGACCGACGCGGCGCCCGCCGCCGAAGCCACCGCCGCCGGCGAGACGCCAGCCACGGAAGCGCCGCTGGACCTGCGCGACGTGATCGAGAACAACGAGCGCGAAGTGGTGGGCATCAGCTACCCGGCCGGTATCGACCGTTACCCAGGTCTGGCCCGCGCCCTGCAGAGCTACGCGACGAGTGCACGCAGTGACCTGCAGCAGGCGCTGGACGGGCTGGGCAACGACAAGCCGACCATGCCCTACGAGCTGTCGCTGAGCTTCGAGAAGCTGCTGGAGACCCCGCAGCTGGTGGTGGTCAGTGCTGATGGCAGCCGCTATACCGGTGGCGCCCATGGCGAACCGCTGGTGGCGCGCTTCGTATGGCTGCCGCAGCAGCAGCAGATGCTCAGTGCCGACAAGCTGGTGGCCGATGCCAAGGGCTGGAAGGTGATCAGTGAGTTCGTCGCCGACCAGCTGCGCGAACGCGTGGCCACGCGGCTCAGCGGCGAGGACATGGACCCGGCCCAACTGCAGGAATCGCTGCGCAACGCATCGCGCATGATCGCCGACGGTACTGGCCCGCAGGCCGACAATTTCAGCCAGTTCCAGCCACTGACCGACGACAAGGGGCAGATCACCGCGCTGCGCTTTGTTTTCCCTCCGTACCAGGTGGGTCCATACTCGGACGGCACCCAGACCGCCGATGTACCGGCGGCGGTGCTGTTGCCGCACGTGGCCAAGGACTACGTGGAGCTGTTCGCACGCGGTTGACCGCAGTCGAGGAGGTGACGTGGATACAGGGTTGCAGGAGCGGGTCGCCGGCCTGCTCCACGAAGCCGGGGTCCGCATCGGCGGTACCCAGCCACAGGACATCCAGGTGCATGACCCGCGCTTCTTCGCGCGGGTCATGGGCCAAGGCTCGCTCGGCCTGGGCGAGAGCTACATGGAAGGGTGGTGGGATGCGAACGTCCTGGATGAATTCCTCGCCCACCTGATGCAGGCGCACCTGGATGAACGGGTGCACGGCTGGCGCGAAGTGGCCGATGCGCTGAAGGCGCGCCTGTTCAACCTGCAGGCGGGGCAGGGCAGCTACGAGGTCGGGCGCCGTCATTACGACCTGGGCAACGATCTCTACCAGGCCATGCTCGGCCAGCGCCTGGTCTACAGCTGCGGCTATTGGCGCAACGCCGATGATCTCGACGCCGCACAGGAAGCCAAGCTCGACCTGGTCTGCCGAAAGCTGGGCCTGCGCCCGGGCCAGCGCGTGCTGGACATTGGCTGCGGTTGGGGCGAAGCGCTGAAGTTCGCCGCTGAGCGCTACGGTGTGAGTGGCGTCGGCGTGACGATTTCGCAGGAGCAGGCCGAGTTCGCGCGGAACCTGTGCGCGGGCCTGCCGATCGAGATTCGATTGCAGGACTACCGCGAGCTGGACGAACCGTTCGATGCGATTTTCTCGATCGGCATGTTCGAGCACGTCGGTGACAAGAACTACGCGGGCTTTTTCGAGGTGGCCAAGCGTTGCCTGTCGCCGCGCGGCCTGCTGCTGTTGCACACCATCGGCACCAACATCTCCCGGCATCGCACCGATCCGTGGATCGCGCGCTACATCTTTCCCAACTCAATGCTGCCGTCGGCGGCGCAGATCACCCGGGCGTTCGAAGGCCGTTTCGTGCTGGAAGACTGGCACAACTTCGGCACCGACTACGACCTGACCCTGCAGGCATGGCGGCGCAACGTGGAAGCAGCGTGGCCGCGGCTGGATGCGCACTACGACGAGCACTTCCGGCGAATGTGGCGCTTCTACCTGGCCGGGTCGATGGCCACCTTCCGCTGCCGGCATGCGCAGCTGTGGCAGCTGGTGCTGTCGCCGGAAGGCGTGCCGGGCGGGTACGTGGCGCCGCGATGAAGCCAGCGCGGGGTCGGAGACCCCGGGGTCAGATCCCTTTTCACAGAAAAGGGCTCTGACCCCAACCACAACAAAAAAACCGCCCGGTCTCCCGGGCGGTTTTCGTTTCACGCTAGCGCGCAGGCGATCAGTTGCCGGCGCCGGTCAGGCCACGCTTTTCCAGCAGCGGTTCGATCTGCGGCTCGTGGCCGGCGAAATCGCGGAACAGCTGCATCGCGTCGACGCTGCCGCCCTTGGACAGCAGGGTGGCACGGAAGTGGTCGCCGTTCTTGCGGCTCAGGCCGCCATTGTCCTTGAACCACTTCTGGGTGTTGGCATCAAGCACTTCCGACCAGATGTAGGCGTAGTAGCCGGCCGAATAGCCGCCCATGATGTGACTGAAGTACGGGGTCCTGTAACGCGGCGGAACCGGAGCGTAGTAGATGCCGTCCTTCTCCAGTGCGGCGCGCTCGAAGGCCATCACGTCCTTGGCTGCCGGCACCTGGTCCGGGCCGATCTGGTGCCAGCGCTGATCCAGCATGGCCGCACCCAGGTACTCGGTGGTGGCGAAGCCCTGATTGAACTTGGCCGCCGCCAGCACCTTGTCCAGCAGCGCCTGCGGCATCGCCGAACCGTTCTGGTAGTGCTTGGCGTAGTTCTTCAGGATGACCGGGTTGTCAGCCCACATCTCGTTGACCTGAGAGGGGAACTCGACGAAGTCACGCGGCACCGAGGTGCCCGAGAAGTACGGGTACTTCACGTTGGAGAACATGCCGTGCAGGGCGTGGCCGAACTCGTGGAAGGTGGTGTTCACCTCATCCCAGGTCAGCAGGGTCGGCTGGCCGGCCGGCGGCTTCGGGATGTTCAGGTGGTTGGCGACCACCGGCTTGAAGCCGGTCAGCTTGGACTGCGAGACGTAGGAGTTCATCCACGCACCACCGCGCTTGGAGGCGCGTGCATACGGGTCGAAGATGAAGATCGCCAGCTGGCTGCCGTCGGCATCGAACACGTCGTAGACGGTGACGTCTTCGTGATAGACCGGCAGGTCGGTGCGCTGCTTGAAGGTCAGGCCGAATTCCAGGTTGGCGGCATGGAACACGCCGTTCTCCAGCACGTTCTTCATTTCGAAGTACGGCTTCAGCTGCGACTCGTCGAAGTTGTACTTGGCCTGGCGCACCTTCTCGCTGTAGAAGGCCCAGTCCCACGGTTCCAGCTTGAACGTCGGCTTGCCGGCCGCCTTCTGTTCCTGGTCGATCATCGCCTGCAGGTCGGCAGCTTCGCGCTTGGCGTTCGCCACGGCGGCCGGAGCCAGCTTGCCCAGCATCGCGTTGACCGCTTCGGGGGTCTTCGCGGTCTGGTTGGTCAGGTTGTAGGCCGCGAAGTTCGGGAAGCCCATCAGCTTGGCCTTGTCGGCACGCAGCTGCATGATGCGCGAGACCAGCGCGGTGTTGTCGAACTCACCGCCACGGCTGCCACGGCTGACCGACGCTTCGTAGATCTTCTGGCGCAGGGCGCGGTTGGCCAGGTTGGTCAGCGGCGGCTGGCCGGTGGTGTTGAGCAGGGTGATCACGTACTTGCCGTCCTGGCCGCGGGCCTTGGCAGCTTCGGCGGCGGCGGCGATCTGCTCCTTGGACAGGCCGTCCAGCTCCTTGACGTCGTCGACGGTGATCGCCGAAGCGTTCACTTCCGACTGCACGTTCTGGCTGAACTTGGTACCCAGGTTGGCCAGCTCGGCGTTCATCTCCTTCAGCTTGGCCTTGTCGGCTTCGGACAGCTTGGCACCGGCGCGCACGTAGTTGTCGTAGTACTTCTCGACCAGGCGTACGCCTTCGGCGTCCAGGCCCAGCTGGCCGCGGGTGTCGTACAGCGCCTGGATGCGGGCGAACAGCTTGCCGTTCAGCGCGATCGCATCGCTGTGCGCGGCGAACTTCGCCGAGTAGTCGGCCTGCAGCTTCTTGCGGGTGTCATTGGTATCGGCACCGACCAGGCTGAAGAACACGGTGGTCGCGCGGTCGAGGATGTCACCGCTCTTTTCCAGGGCGATGATGGTGTTGTCGAAGGTCGGCTTGGCCTTGTTGTTGGCGATCGCTTCCACTTCCTTCAGCTGCTGCGCCATGCCGGCGTCGAAGGCCGGGGCGAAGTCGCTGTCCTTGATCCTGTCGAACTGCGGATAATGCAGGGGCAGCGGGCTTTCGGCGAAGAACGGATTGGCCTGCTGGGCATGGGTGCTGGCAGCCGGGGTGGCGGCGCCGGCCGAGAAGGCGGGCAGGGCAAGGCCGAGGGACATGGCCACGGCAAGGGCAAGGCGGGTGGTCAAGGCAGGAACTCCGGTAAGGCAAACAAGGGCCCGAGGGTAACCCGGCCGGCGGCGCCCGCACTTGTGTCAAAAGGCATGTTGCCGGCTCCGGGCGCGGGTACCATGCATTCACCGCCCTCGGCCCGCCACCATGACCACCGCCTACGATTTCAGCTTCCGTGACCTCGACGGCCATCCACAGGCGCTGGCCCGTTATCAGGGCCACCCGTTGCTGCTGGTGAACGTCGCCAGCCGCTGTGGGTTCACCCCGCAGTACACCGGGCTGGAACAGCTGTGGCAGGACTACCGCGAACGCGGCCTGGTGGTGATCGGCTTCCCGTGCAACCAGTTCGGCGCGCAGGAGCCGGGGGACGCGGCGCAGATCCGGCAGTTCTGTTCGCTGGACTATCCGGTCAGCTTTCCGCTTTCAGAGAAGATCGAGGTCAACGGCGAGGGCGCTGATCCGTTGTGGGCCTGGATGACGCACGAAAAGCGTGGCCTGCTCGGCAGTGCCCGCATCAAGTGGAATTTCAGCAAGTTCCTGGTCGATCGCCAGGGGCAGGTGGTGTCGCGGCATGCGCCCACCACCCGGCCGGAGCAGTTGCGCAGCGCGATCGAAGCGCTGCTGTAGAGCCGAGCCCACGCTCGGCTGCTTTTCCGGCTGACTTCGAGGGCGCGCGCCGCGCGCAAGCCGAGCGCGGGCTCGGCTCTACAGATGCGACGGGTTATTTCTCGACGAACGCGCGTTCGAACACGTAGTGGCCCGGTTGGCCGATGCGCGGCGAAACCTGGAAACCCCGGGCATCGAGCACGGTGCGAAGATCGGCCAGCATCTGCGGGCTGCCGCAGATCATCGCGCGGTCGTTTTCCGGGCTCAGTTCCGGCAGGCCGAGGGTGCGCTGCATCTCGCCGCTCTCCATCAGCTGGGTCAGGCGGCCCTGGTTGGCGAACGGCTCGCGGGTGACGGCCGGGTAGTACAGCAGCTTGTCGCCGATCATCTCGCCGAGGAACTCGTGCTCACGCAGTTCCCTCTCGAAGTAATCGCGGTAGGCCAGGTCCTTTTCGTAGCGCACGCCGTGGCACAGGATCACCTTCTCGAAGCGCTCGTAGGTTTCCGGGTCCTTGATGACCGACAGCCACGGCGCCAGGCCGGTGCCGGTGCCCAGCAGGTACAGGTTCCTGCCGGGATGCAGGTCGCTGATCAGCAGGGTGCCGGTGGGCTTCTTGCCGACCAGTACCTTGTCGCCCGGCTTGATGTGCTGCAGGCGCGAGGTCAGCGGGCCGTCCTGCACCTTGATGCTGAAGAACTCCAGTTGTTCTTCCCAGTTGGCACTGGCAATGGAATAGGCGCGCAGCAGCGGTCGCGCCTCGGTTTCCAGGCCGATCATCACGAACTGGCCGTTCTCGAAGCGGAAACCGCTGTCGCGGGTGGTGGTGAAGCTGAAGTAGGCATCGGTCCAGTGACGGACCTCAAGCACCGTTTCGGCGCCGAAAGCGGAGGACATGGGCGTATCTATCGAAAGTCGTCGGGGTGATTCTATCTCAAATGAGACAAGTTCTCATTGGGCGGAACGAGAGGCGTTCTCAGCGGTAACCCGCCGCCTGCAGCTCGAACAGCTCGGCATAACGGCCGCCCTGCGCCATCAGCTGCGCATGGGTGCCGCTGGCCTCGATCCGGCCATCGGCCAGCACCAGGATGCGGTCGGCCATGCGTACCGAGGAAAAACGGTGGGAAATCAGTACTGCGGTGCGATTATCCGCCAGTTCCCTGAACCGCTGGAACACCTCGAACTCACTGCGGGCATCCAGCGCTGCCGTTGGCTCATCCAGGATCATCACCTGCGCATTGCGCATCCATGCGCGGGCAATGGCGATCTTCTGCCATTGGCCACCGGATAGGTCCACGCCCTGCTTGAAGCGGCGGCCGATCTGCTGGTCGTAGCCGCCGGGCAGGTCGTCGATGACTTCCTCGGCCATGCCGCGTCGCGCCGCGTCAGCGATGCGTGCCTGGTCGTCCATCGCCTCGACCTGGCCGACGCCGATGTTCTCGCCGGCGCTGAGGTTGTAGCGCACGAAGTCCTGGAAGATCACCCCGAGGTTGGCGCGCAGGTCATCCAGGTCGTAATCGCGCAGGTCGCGGCCGTCGAGCAGGATGCGGCCTTCGTCCGGTTCGTACAGCCGCGCCAGCAGCTTCACCAGGGTGGTCTTGCCGGCGCCGTTCTCGCCGACCAGGGCCAGCACTTCGCCGGCGTGCAGCTGGAAATCCAGATGGCGCACCGCCCACTGTTCGGCATCGGGGTAGCGGAAGCCGACGTTCTCGAATACGAAGCCCTGGCGGATCGGTTGCGGCACGCGCACGGCCCCATCGCGCGAGTGGATTTCCGGCTGGATCTGGAAGAAAGAGAACAGGTCATCCAGGTACAGCGCCTGGCTGGCCACCTGCGAGAAGCCGATCAGCAGGCCTTCCAGCAGCTGGCGCAGGCGCAGGAAGCTGCCGGCGAGGAAGGTCAGGTCGCCGATCGAGAAGTCCCCGCGCACCGTGCGCCATGCGATGTAGGCGTAGGCGGTGTAATACCCCAGCGTGCCCAGCGCAGCCAGCAGCGTGCCCCAGAACGCGCGGCGCCGTGCCAGGGCGCGGTTGGCCTGGAACAATGCCACCGACAGGCGCCGGTAGCGCTCCACCAGGAAGCGGTGCAGGTTGTAGATCTTCACTTCCTTGGCCGTTTCCACGCTGGCGCCCAGCTGGCGCAGGTAGTCGAGCTGGCGGCGCTCGGGCGTCCACTGGAAGTTGAGGCTGTAGCCGGCCGCGTTGAAGTGCGATTCGCCGATGAAGGCCGGCACCAGTGCCAGCGCCAGCAGCAGGATCAGCCACGGCGCGTAGACCAGCAGGCCGACGGCGAGGCTGGCCACGGTGATCGCGTCCTGCACCTGGCCGAACAGCTGGCTCATCAGGTTCATCCGGCCCATGGTCTGGCGCCGCGCACGGTCCAGCTTGTCCTGCAGGTCCGGGTCTTCGAAATCCTCCAGGTCCAGCGTCGCGGCGTGTTCCATCAGGCGGATGCTGGTGGCGTTGGCGAACAGTTCGGAAAGCAGAGCGTCGGCGTAGCTGACCAGCCGGCCGAGCAGGTCCGAGGCGATGGCCAGGCCGAATTCCAGTGCCAGCAGGCCCAGCAGTGGATTGAGCAGGCCGCTGGACAGCGCCTCGCCCAGCGGCGGGTAGCGGGCATCGTGCTGGCTCAGGTGCAGGGCGCTGTCGATGATCAACTTGCCGACGTACAGCATCGCCACCGGCAGCAGGGCACGGATCAGGCGCAGCCCCAGGCTGGCCAGGGTCAGCGCCGGACTGGTCTTCCAGACCATGCGCAGGAAAGGGGGCAGATTGCGCATCGCCCTGAAGCGCTGGCGCAGGCTGGGTTTCTTCGCGGCGGCAGCGCCAGCGGTGGGGGAAGCAGGCATGCGCGTATTGTGCGCGCCTGATACGTGCAGATGGGGTCAGTGCAGCCGTGTGGCCGGCACCGGGGTCAGATCCCTTTGCCACACAAACGGTTCTGACCCTCCCGTATCCATGCACGGCGTGGATCGACCGTGTCGACCACGGTCGACACCTACCAGCAGCTCCAGTGAACTATCGAAGGCGGGGTGGGTGAGGTCGCAGCGGCGTGAGCCGCATGGATGCGGCGACCGAGCTTACCTGGACGTACTTGCAGCGTCCCCTGCGACCTGATCCACCCCGCCAACCCACAGTAGCGCCGGCTTTTGATGTTGCTCTGGTTGTTGCCTCTGCGGGTGCCGGGCGGCAGCCCGGCCAGCCCCCCGTTACGGCAGCGGCGGCAGCAGCCCCGCACCCAGCCGGTTCCAGGCATTGATCACCGCAATGCCCATGCTCAGGTCACTGATGCCCTTCTCATCGAAGTGCGGCGCCAATGAATCGAACGCCGCCTGCGACGGCGCACCGTCGGTCAGCCGGGTCAGCGCCTCGGCCCAGCCCAGCGCCGCACGTTCGCGCGCATCGAAGAAGCGGCTTTCGTGCCAGGCGGGCAGGGTGTCCAGCTTGCGCGGCTCGATGCCGCCCTTGCGCAGCGCCGTGCCGTGCATGTCCATGCAGTAGCCGCAGCCGTTGAGCTGCGACACGCGCAGGAACACCAGTTCCATCAGGGTCGGATCAATCGAGCTGTCATGCACCGCCTGGCTGGTGGCCAGCAGGCCCTTGAAGGCCTCGGCGGCCAGGCGGGTGTAGGGGACGCGGGGGGAGGTGTGATCGGACATCGTGGGCTCCACGGCGGCCACGATGGCCGCCTTCATCACAAGGACGCCGCAGCGTTGCGGTGCGTGACAACCTTCGGCAATTTTTCTGGATTCAGCACGCTGTACACGTTGGCGATGCGGCCATCGACCACTTCGATGGTGGTGACCGAGTGCAGGCGGTCGCCCTGGAAGCGCAGGATCGCCGGTTCGCCGTTGACGTAGCCCAGCTGCGCCGGATGCACCGCGCCGCGGCGGGCGATGGCCCAGAACAGGCGACCGATGCGCTCGGCGCCCAGCAGCGGGCGGATCGCGGCGGTAACCACGCCGCCACCGTCGGAGACCAGTTGCGCGTTGGCGTGCAGCAGGGCCTGGATCGCCTCGCTGTCGCCGCGCTGCGAGGCATCCATGAAGCGCGCCAGCAGCTGCCGGTGCTGGCTGGCGTCGGCGTTGAAGCGCGGCCGCCCGGCCTGCAACCGCTGCCGGGCGCGATGCACCAGCTGCCGGCAGTTGGCTTCGCTGTGGCCGATCAGCTCGGCGATCTTACGGTAGTCGTGGTCGAAGGCCTCCTTCAGCAGGAACGCGGCGCGTTCCTCGGGGCCGAGCTGTTCGAGCAGGGTCAGGAAGGCGACCGAGACGTCGTTGGCCAGCGCATGCAGTTGGGCCGGTCCGGGTGCCGGGTCGGGCTGCAGGGTGACCGCCAGCGGTTCAGCCAGCCACGGGCCGACATAGTGGACACGCTCGCGCCTGGCCGCGCGCAGCCGGTCCAGGCCGAGCCGGGTGGTGGTGGTGACCAGCCACGCCTCGGGGTCGCGGACGCTGGCCGGATCGGCGCCGGACCAGCGCAGCCAGGCGTCCTGGACCACGTCTTCGGCGTCGGCGCGGCTGCCGAGCAGGCGATAGGCCAGCGCCATCAGGCGCGGGCGGTGGGTCTGGAAAACGGTTTCGGCGTTCATGTGGGCAAGGACGCCGCAGTGGCGCGTGGCGTGACAGAGCGTCGGGGGAATCTTGCCGGCCAGCGGCCAGCACGACCACCCCGGGGCCGGGGGAGGGGGTAAAATGGGCGGATTACCCCCGCCAGCCTCGAGCAAGCGAGCAAGCCGTGACATCGATCAAGCAGGAAGACCTCATCCAGTCCATCGCCGACGCGCTGCAGTACATCTCGTACTACCACCCGGTCGACTACATCAAGAACCTCGCCGCCGCGTACGAGCGCGAGGAGTCGCCGGCCGCGAAGGAAGCGATGGCCCAGATCCTGATCAATTCGCGGATGTGCGCCGAAGGCCACCGCCCGATCTGCCAGGACACCGGCATCGTCACCGTGTTCCTGGAAATCGGCATGGACGTGCGTTGGGATGACGCCACCATGGGCGTGGAAGACATGGCCAATGAGGGCGTTCGCCGCGCCTACATGCATCCGGACAACAAGCTGCGCGCCTCGGTGCTGGCTGATCCGGCCGGCAAGCGGATCAATACCAAGGACAACACCCCGGGCGTGGTCAACGTCAAGGTGGTGCCGGGCAACAAGGTCGACGTCATCGTTGCCGCCAAGGGCGGTGGTTCGGAAGCGAAGACCAAGTTCGCCATGCTCAACCCGTCCGACTCCATCGTCGACTGGGTGCTGAAGACCGTGCCGACCATGGGCGCCGGCTGGTGCCCGCCGGGCATGCTCGGCATCGGCATCGGTGGCACCGCCGAGAAGGCGATGCTGCTGGCCAAGGAGGCGCTGATGGAACCGATCGACATCACCGAGCTGCAGGCCCGTGGTGCCTCCAACCGCATCGAGGAGCTGCGCCTGGAGTTGTATGAGAAGGTCAATGCGCTGGGCATCGGCGCGCAGGGCCTGGGCGGCCTGACCACTGTGCTGGACATCAAGATCAACGACTATCCGACCCATGCGGCCAACCTGCCGGTGGCGATGATCCCGAACTGCGCCGCAACCCGCCATGCGCACTTCACCCTGGATGGCAGTGGCCCGGTGATGCTGGACCCGCCGTCGCTGGAAGACTGGCCGAAGCTGACCTATGACGCGTCCAAGGGCACCCGGGTGGACCTGGACACGATCACCCCGGAAGACGTGGCCAGCTGGAAGCCGGGCCAGACCCTGCTGCTCAACGGCAAGCTGCTGACCGGCCGCGATGCCGCGCACAAGCGCATGGTCGACATGCTCAACAAGGGCGAGGAACTGCCGGTCGACCTGAAGGGCCGCTTCATCTATTACGTCGGCCCGGTCGATCCGGTGCGCGACGAAGTGGTGGGCCCGGCCGGCCCGACCACGGCGACCCGCATGGACAAGTTCACCGAGCAGGTGCTGGCGCAGACCGGCCTGCTGGGCATGGTCGGCAAGGCCGAGCGCGGCCCGGCCGCCATCGAGGCGATCAGGAAGCACAAGTCGGCCTACCTGATGGCCGTTGGTGGTTCGGCCTACCTGGTGTCCAAGGCGATCAAGGCGGCCAAGGTCGTTGGTTTCGCCGACCTGGGCATGGAAGCGATCTACGAGTTCACCGTGCAGGACATGCCCGTGACCGTGGCGGTGGATTCCACCGGCGAATCGGTGCACAAGACCGGCCCGCGCGAATGGCAGGCCCGCATCGGCAAGATTCCGGTGGTTGTGGAGTAAGCCCTCCATCCCGGACCAGACAACGGCGCCCCTGTGGCGCCGTTGTTGTGTGGGCAAAAATATTGATGTTCCGGTAGCGGTTGTTCTGCTACGGTCGGAACACCCTCGCACAGGACGTGTCCATGGCCCTGCATCGGTTCATCGTGGTAGGCGTGCTGCTGGCCCTGGCCGGTTGCAGCACCCCGGCGTCGTACGAAGGCGCGGATTTCCCCGCATCGGCGCAATGCCGCGTGCAGTGCCAGGCCGGCTATCGCAGCTGCATGGCGCAGAATGACTCCCTCGGCAGCCGCCAGAGCAACTGCGAGCAGCAGGTGGTGCCGGCGCCGGACAAGCGCTGCAAGGACGTGGACAATCCGGACCTGCGCCGTGCCTGCGAACTGAAGACGCACGACTGCGCGATGCGCGCGCCGATGATGTCCTGTGGCGAGCGCCGGGATTCCTGCATGAGCAGCTGCGGCTGAGCAATGATCGCGCGCGTGGGCGCATAATCGGCTGATCCACCCGCACAGGATCTTCCGCATGAGCACCACGCTGTATGGTTCGACCAGTACCGCCGCGCTGGTCGTGCACTGGCTGCTGATCGAGCTCGGCATCGAGCATGAACTGGTGCTGCTGGATTTCGACGCGCGCGAGCACAAGTCGGCGCAGTACCTGGCGCTCAATCCGGCCGGTGTGGTGCCGACACTGTTGATCGATGGCCTGGTACTGACTGAAGCGGCGGCCATCGCCCTGTACCTGGCCGATCGCCACCCGGAGGCCGGCCTGCTCCCGGTGCCGGGCACGCCGCAGCGTGGCGATGCCTACCGCTGGATGTTCTGGTGTGCCAATACGCTGCAGCCGGCCTATCGGGCCTGGTTCTATCCGCATGAAATGGCCGGCCAGGCGAACGTCGAGGCCAGCCGCGAGAGGGCGCGTCAGCGGCTCGAAGCGGCCTGGCAGCACGTTGCCGCTCACCTGCAGGCGCACGGCCCGTACCTGCTGGGCGCCACGCCCTGCGTGGTCGACTACATGCTGGTGATGCTGATGCGCTGGTCGCGCAACATGCCCAGGCCCAGTGACACCTGGCCGGTGCTCAAGGCGCATGCTACCTCGATGAAGGCGCGCCCGGCGTTCGCCGAGGTCTACCGCCGCGAAGGCATCACCGACTGGCGGTAACCAAAAAAGGGGACGGAGGGAATTAAGTCGTTTGTGCACAAACGACTTAATTCCCTCCGTCCCCTTTTTCGGGTTACAGGATCTCCAGCACTGTTTCCGGTGGGCGGCACAGCCGCGTGCCCTTGGCCGTGCGCACCACGGGGCGATTGATCAAACGGGGGTGTTCGCTCATCGCCGCCAGCAGCGTGGCGTCGTCGGCGCCGTCCAGGCCCAGTTCGGCGAACAGCGCCTCCTTGCTGCGTACCAGTTCCTGTGCGTGCAGCCGGGATTCGGCCAGTACCTGGCGCAGCGTGGCTGCGTCCGGCGGGTTGCCCAGGTAGTCGATCACCACCGGCTCGAAGCCCGCATCGCGGATCAGCTTCAGTGCGCCGCGCGAGTTGCTGCAGGCCGGGTTGTGCCAGATCGTCACGTCCATCAGAACCACTCCAGCAGAGACACGCCCACACCCACATAGGTGGCCTTGTGGTTGTAGTCGATCAGGCTTTCGCCGTAGCCGTCGAAGACCTGCACATGGCCACGCAGCAGGTTGCTGATCGGGAAGCCGTAGTCCAGCTGCAGCGCACCGTGCGAACGGCTTCCGGTGCGCAGTGAATGGCGCGCCATCAGCGAGACCTCATGCCCATTGCGGTTCCAGGTCAGGGTGGCGTCGCCGCGACCCATGTAATCCTCGATGTCCGGATTGTTGTCTTCGCTGCGGCTTTCGGGAATGCGGTACCAGGGACGCAGCACCAGCGCCCAGTTCTCGCGGTCCAGGCCGATGTTGAGCATGACCCGGTTCCAGCTGCGTGACAGCGGGTCGGCGCGGCCATTGGACTGGTGGTTCAGCGCGATGCCGGTCATGCGCCCGCGCCAGCCACCGATCGAGTAGCCGTTGCGGAACACCATCATCACTTCCGGCTCGTAATTGGTTTCGCGGAACGGGCGCGAATCCTCGCCGTTGTAAGCCTGCCAGCGCGAACTCTGGGTGTAGCCGGCCCAGATGTCGCCGTTGTCGCCGAACAGGTTCTCGACGATCTTGGTCTTGAAGCTGATCTGGAACTTCAGCTCGGCACTGTCGAGTACCTGCGGAGTGGTCACGCTGTTGGCCGGGTTCGGCGAGTGCGGCATGGTGTTGCGATCGCTGGTCCAGAAGGCGGGCAGCAGGTACACCGGCTTGTAGGCGCGCAGTTGGAACGGCCCCAGCTTGGAGTCCTCGGCCAGTTCCCAGCGGCTGTCCAGCAGCGAACCGCGGCCGGCGTTGGCCAGCGCGCTGTCCGGCGTCGCCGGGCGGAACAGGTCGCTCACCCGCTCGCGCAGCTTTTCCTCGCCCTGGCTCACGCGCGCGGTCTGCCGTTCTTCGCGGCGGGCCTGCGCAGCCGCTTCGGCGGCAGCATCAGCGGCGGCGGTAGCCTCCGGGGTATGCCCGAACAGGCGGTCATAGCAGGCCAGCCGGGCCGCGTCGGTGGTAATTGCCGCGCAGGCGGCCGGTGAGGCATCGGCGGTAGGCGCGAACTCCTGCGCAGCCAGCGGTGCACTGGCCAGGGCAAGCGCCAGCGGCGCCAGACGGGGAAACAGCGTGGGGAGGGTCATTGCAGCAGGCCCTTCGATGAATTCGGGAATCACACAGTGTGGCGGCTGTGCCGGATCGCGGCCAGCCCCACGGTTTATGCACGGTCACAGCGTGCGCGTGGCGTGAAGGCCAGGTGGCTCAGAAGAACCAGGCGAACGCGAACAGGCCCAGCATCGCGATCACAACCGCCAGTTTCAGTGCCAGGCCAAGCAGGATGCCGAGCCAGGTGGCCAGGCCGACCTTGGTTGAGCGGCCGAGTTCGCGGGTGTGCCAGTACTCGCCGAGCAGGGCACCGACCAGCGGTCCCGCGAACAGGCCGATGGGCATGAAGAACAGGCCGACGATGCTGCCGACGAAGGTTCCCCACAGCGCCTTGCGGCTGGCGCCGACACGCTGCGCGCCGACAACCGTGGCCAGCACGTCCACCAGCAGCGAAAGCAGGGTCAGTACCCCGAGCGCGACCAGGGTGGGCCAGCCGACGTGGGCGAAGCCGTCGGCCCAGGCGGCCAGCAGCAGTCCGATGAACACCAGCGGGATGCCCGGGAGGGCCGGCAGGATGATGCCGGCGATGCCTATCAGGACAAAAATGACCGCTAGCAGATACAAGATGAATGAGAGTCCCATGCTGTCCCGTATGGAGTCCGTTTTGGGGTTGACAGTGAAAGATTTTGCCAGTTGCTTTTTCGTTTTGGCCGGGTTAAGTTGCAGTCGCTGAGCTTGGCAAGGTCACCGTGGATCGTGGCCTGATGAAGCAAGATCTTCCCGATCCGCTGCATCGATGCACCTCGCTTCCCCCTTGCTTGTCAGCCGCCCACCAGGCGTTTCCAACAACAAGAGAGAGTCAAAGGGAGTTAGTGAGATGGCTGATCGCGAGACCGGTACCGTCAAGTGGTTCAATGATGCGAAGGGCTTCGGCTTCATCAGCCGGCAGAATGGCGAGGACGTGTTCGTGCACTTCCGCGCCATCGAGACCCAGGGCTTCAAGAGCCTCAAGGAAGGCCAGAGTGTGAGCTTTGAAGTCGTGCAGGGCCAGAAGGGCCTGCAGGCCGACAAGGTCCAGCCGATGTAACACCTGCCGTCCGTCGGCATGAAAAAAGGCCCGCGCAAGCGGGCCTTTTTCTTTGCCTTTGGCCCGCTGCAGGTCAGCGCAGGATGACCTTGCCGTTGACCACGCGCACATAGGTGTTCTCACGGATGCCACCCAGGTCACGCTGGTTGACCACGATGGTGCGACCATCATCCATGCGCACGCTGATGTCGTAGGTATCGCTGGTCACATTCTTCTGGATCTGGTTGCCGGCCAGGGCGCCACCGACTGCGCCTGCAGCGGCGGCAATGTTCTTGTTGCCACGGCTGCCACCGGTGTGGTCGGAGATTTCATGGCCGGCCACGGCGCCAACGATGCCGCCGAGGATCGCGCCGGTCGCGCTGGGCGCGGTGCGGCCCGAGGGCACGGTGTTGATGCGGGTGACGATGCCACAGTCCGCGCAGCGGCCCTGGTTGTAGCCGCCGTTGTTGCCGTAGCCGCCGTTGTTGTAGCCGTTGTTGTAACCACCGCCACTGTAACCGGGCGAGGTGGCACAACCGGCCAGCGCGAGGGTAGCGATGGCGCTGGCGGCGATGAGCTGGATCTTCATGGGGCGTCTCCTGGCCGTGAAGGCGGGTATGTTGGGTGGTACTGCGTCATGCAGCAGGGTGGACGAATCCTCTCCCTTTGAACGTGAACAACGCGCCAACCACGCACCCGATGCCCGGCTGCAGGATGAACGCGCCTCAGCGGAAATCCTGGTGGCAGGCCCGGCAATCGGCCTGCAGCGTTTCCACGAGCTGGGCCAAGGCCCTGCAGTCGCCTGGCGGTGCAGCCAGCGCAGTGTTGAGGTTGCCGCGAAGTCGGCTGGCGTGCTGCTGGAACTGCGTGCTGTCCTTCAGCCCGGGGAACGCCAGGTCCAGGTCATTGGACAACAGGCGTAGTGCCTGCAGCCGCGGCACGCTGTCGGCCAGGCTGCAGCGGTTCTGCTGCTGAGCCTGCTGCAGCAGCTGCGACTGCCGCTGCATCACCTGCATCAGGCTGTCCGGGAACGGGTCGCGACGCGCCTGCAGGGCGCGGCCCACCATTACCGTGGCGACCAGGCCGATCAGCAGGCCCAGGCACAGTACGAACAGGTAGCGATGGGCAGGGGACAGGCGGCGGGGCGGGCTGGCGTTCATGCGGCCTCTCCGGGCGTGCAACGGTGGGTTCAACGCCGGCGTGCTTTGGGCGCTGGCAGCTGCACGTTAAAATAGCCCGATGAACGAACAGGTCAAACAACGCTTCGCCGGCATCGAACGGCTGTATGGCGTGGGTGCGCTCGAGCGCCTGCAGGGCAGTCGCGTGGCGGTGGTCGGCATGGGCGGCGTCGGCTCGTGGGTGGTGGAGGCGCTGGCCCGTTCGGCGGTCGGTCATCTGACCCTGATCGATGCCGACGACATCTGCGTGTCCAACACCAACCGGCAGCTGCCGGCGATGGAAGGCAATTACGGGCGCAACAAGGCCGAGGCGATGGCCGAGCGCTGCCGTGCGATCAACCCGGGGATCGACGTCGACGCCGTGCAGGCATTCCTGACGATGTCCAACATGGCTCAGCTGCTGGACCGCGGGTTCGATCTGGTGATCGACGCCTGCGACAGCTTCCGGGTCAAGGTCGAGACGATCGCCTGGTGTCGTCGCCGCAAGCTGCCGCTGCTGACCGTCGGCGCTGCCGGTGGCCGCACCGACCCGACCCTGGTACGTATCCGCGATGTCTCGCGCACCGAGCACGACGCCATGCTGGCGCTGATCCGCAAGAAGCTGCGCAGCGAGTTCAACTTCCCGAAGAACGCCAAGCGCTATTTCGGCGTGCCGGCGGTGTATTCGTTGGAGAATGTGAAGTACCCGCAGGCCGATGGCAACGTGTGCGGCATTCGTCCGAACCTGGGTGCCGATGCGGCGTTGAAGCTGGACTGCGGCGCCGGTCTGGGCGCGGCGACCCACATCACCGGCGCGTTCGCCTTTGCGGCGGTGGGCAAGGCGCTGGAGATGCTGCTGGAGCCGAAGAAGGTGAAGGCCGAAGTGGTCGAGGATCACGCCGACGCGTGACGGTAGTGCCGGCCGCTGGCCGGCATCGGGTTCGTCGCGGTCGTTACAGCGTGCCGGCCAAGGTTGGCCCCCGCCTTTACGTTGCCGGCAGCGCGAACAGCCGCCGCGCATTCTCTGTCGTGGCCTGTGCCAGGGCCTCCAGCTCCATTCCGCGCAGCGCGGCCACGTGCCTGGCAATGGTTGCCAACCGTGCCGGTTCGTTGCGCTGGCCGCGGACCCCTGCGTCGGGCTGGTCGGGCGCGTCGGTTTCCAGCAGCAGCTGCTCCAGCGGCATCCCGCGTACCAGCCGTTGCAGGCGCTGCGCCCGCTCGTAGGTCAGCGGACCGCCAAGACCCAGCAGGAAGCCGTGCCTGTGCAGTTGCGCGGCCTGTTGGGGGCTGCCGGAAAAACTGTGCACCACGCCGCGCAGGCCGCCGATGCGGCGGATCGCGGCGATCACCGCATCCACCGCGCGTCGCGCGTGCACGATCACCGGCAGCTCGAACTCACGGGCCAGTTCCAATTGGCCGATGAAATATGCCTGTTGAGCCTCGGCATCCAGTCCTTCGACGAAGAAGTCCAGCCCGCATTCGCCGATCGCGCAAGGGCGTTCGCGCTCGATCCACTGGCGCAGCAGTGGCAGGTGCCCAGGCTGGTGATCGGCCAGGAACATCGGGTGCAGGCCGAAGGCCGGGTACAGCCCGGGCGCCTGCTGGCAGACCTCGCGCAGTTTCGGCCAGCTGGCAGCGGTGACCGCTGGCACCACCTGTTGGCGTACACCCACGGCCTGCGCCCGCTCGATCACCGCGGCACGGTCAGGGTCGAACGCGCTCGCGTCGAGATGACAGTGGCTGTCGATCAGCACGCTCAACGCTGTTCCAGCGGCGGTGGCGTGGTGACATTGCGGCTCTTCCAGTTGGCCAGCAGCAGCGTGCCGAAGCCCAGCACCAGCTCATCGATGAACGGGATCGGGTCCGGGATGAACAGCGTCAGCACGAACAGACCGGCGGTGAGCTTGAACAGGGTGGGGTAGCGCAGCCGGCGCGCCCACTGCAGTACTGGCAGCAGCATCGGGTTGGCCATGGCGGGGATCCTCGTGGGGAATATGCAAACGCTATCACGGGCCCTGCATTTCCCGATGCTGAATGGGTTACAGGAATGAGCACGAAATGTGGAGATTCCGTTCAGGCAGCGCATGCTGCAATCTGTCCCGAGAACGTTGCGGATGGTCCGCAAGGAGCAGGTCATGAAAAGCACAACTACAACTGTCCTGGTCGCAGCGGGCGCGCTGCTGGTTGGTGGCATCGCCACCGCCGCCTTCATGAAGAGTGGCGACAAATCGCCCGACTCCATCAGCGCCGCAACCCCCAATGGCGAGTCGCGCCTGGTCGATGGCAACGCCACCGACGATGGCGTACGTGGTGACAAGCTCGACCCGTCGGCGCCGCGCGGGCTGGAATATGCCGATGTGCTGAAGGTCGACCCGATCACCGAGAAGCAGAAGGCCTATGCCACCGTGATCGGCACCGATCCGGTGCGCGAGACCTCCACGACCCAGACCCCGCACGAGGTCTGCCAGGACGTGACGGTGCAGGAGCGCCTGCCGGAGCGTGATGGCAACGTCGGCGGTACCGTGGTCGGCGCGGTGGTGGGTGGCCTGCTCGGCAACCAGGTCGGTGGCGGCAACGGCAAGAAGGCCGCGACCGCAGCCGGTGCGGTGGCCGGTGGCTTCATCGGCAACCAGATCGACAAGCGCCATGTGGGCGGCCGCGTGGTCAATCGTACCGAGCGCCAGTGCCACACCGAAACCGCAACGTCCGAGTCGAGCCGCGTCACCGGTTACAACGTGACCTATCGCAACGAAGACGGCACCACCGGCACCATGCGCATGGCCAGCAAGCCGGGCAGCCGCATCGCCATGGGTACCAATGATGTGGTGAAGGGCTACAACGTGACCTATCGCTATGATGGCGCCGAGAAGACCGTGCGCATGGACAACAAGCCGGCCAGCGATCGCCTGCCGGTGGTCGATGGCCAGCTGGTCACGCAGACCGCTGCTGCCGGCGCCACTGCGGCCACGCGCCAGTAATCCAGAACACCCTGCTGCACCCGACGGGCCGGCTCATGCCGGCCCGTTTCGTTGTGCGCACGGGCATTCATCCGTGGGGAAAGGGAATCGACCATGATGGATGCCCCCCTTCGACAAGGAGTCGGCATGAGCATCTTCGACCTGCGCCTGGAAACCGAGCGGCTGATCCTGCGCCCGCTGCTGCGCGAGGACTACGAACCGTACCTGGCATTCTGTGCCGACGAGGAAACGATGCGCACCCTGGGGGGTGTTCAACCGCCCTCGGTGGCATGGCGCGGCTTCTGCAGCCTGGCCGGCGCCTGGCAGCTGTTCGGCTTCTCGATGTTCAGTGTGATCGAGAAATCCAGCGGTGACTGGATCGGCCGGATGGGACCGTGGCAGCCGCAGGACTGGCCTGGAACCGAGGTCGGTTGGGGTATTCGGCATGCCAGCTGGGGCCGGGGCTATGCACCGGAAGCGGCGGTTGCTGCCATCGACTGGGCATTCGACACGCTGGGCTGGGACGAGGTGATCCACACCATCGCCGAGAACAACGACAACTCGAGGGCGGTCGCGCGCAAGCTCGGCAGCACGCTGCTGCGCATGGGTGAATTGCCACCGCCGTACAACGACAAGCCGATGCAGATCTGGGGCCAGTCGCGCGAACAATGGCGCCAGCGCCGTTCGCCGTTGTAGAGCCGAGCCCATGCTCGGCTGCATTTGGCGCACAGCAGCCGAGCATGGGCTCGGCTACAGATTGTCCGCATGCTGCATCCGCGCTTGGCATTCACCGGCGGGCTTGCCAGACTGCGTGCAGCTGGCCGCCGGCCGGATCCGAGGAATCAGGCAATGGTGGAAGAGCGCGTCCCGTTGACGGTGCATGGCATGTCGGTGTCCGGCAATTGCCACAAGGTCCGCCTGCTGCTGGAGCAGCTCGGCAGCCGCTACCGCTGGGTGGAAGTGGACAGTGCCCATGGCCAGACCCACACCGCCGAGTTCCTCGCGCTCAATCCCAACGCCAAGGTGCCGTTGATCGTCCGCGACGATGGCCGCGTGTTGACTGAATCCAATGCGATCCTGTTCTGGTTGGCCGAAGGGACGCCCTACCTGCCTACCGACGGTTGGGAACGCGCGCAGGCATTGAGCTGGATGTTCTTCGAGCAGTACACGCACGAGCCATGCGTGGCGGTAGCGCGCTTCATCCGCGGCTGGACACCGCCCGATTCACCGCGCCGTGCTGAACTGCCACGCCTGCACGAGCGTGCCGCCACCGCGCTGGCAGTGATGGAGCAGCACCTGCGCGAAGCGCAGTGGTTCACCGGCAGCGCATACGGTATCGCCGACATTGCGCTGTTCGCCTATACCGACGTGGCAGGCGAGGGCGGCATCAGCCTGGCGCCCTTCCCGGAAGTGCGCGCCTGGCTGCAGCGCGTGCGCGCGCAGCCGCGCTTCGTGGCGATGCCAGCGGTGACCGCCGAGGTGCGCGCGCGCTTCGAGGCTGCCTGATCCCACAGGGTAGCGCCCGGCGTTGCCGGGTGGAATGCAACAACGACACGGAGGGTGTTCGATGTTTGCTGTGGTTCCAGATCCGATTCCTGCGCGCATGCGCGTGCTCAACCGCGCCGAAGTGTGCGACGCCAATTTCCTCGACGCGGTGCGTGGCTGGCGAGGCGCACCGCGCGCACGTCCTGCGCCGGACGCGCCGATCCTGCCGGGCAGCACGCTCAGCGCTGCGGCCTTCGGTGAGCTGTTCGATTCCCAGCTGGCCAGCCGCCAGCTGGACCTGATGGCGCGCGTATTGCGCGTGCAGAACAAAGTCTTCTATACCATCGGGTCGTCCGGCCATGAAGGCAACGCGCTGCTGGCGCGGGCCTGCCGACATACCGACCCCGCATTCCTGCACTATCGCTCCGGCGCCTTCATGGTCGAGCGCTCGCGCCAGGTGCCGGGCATCGACCCGTTGCGCGATGCGGCGCTTTCATTCGCGGCCAGCGCCGATGACCCGGCCAGTGGCGGCCGGCACAAGGTGTGGGGCAGCAAGCCATTGTGGGTATTGCCGCAGACCTCGACGATCGCTTCGCACCTGCCGAAAGCGCTGGGCACCGCGCTGGCCATCGAGAGTGGCAAGCGGCTGGGCCATGCGCTTCCCATTCCGGCCGACAGCATCGTGCTGTGCTCGTTCGGCGACGCCTCGGCCAACCATGCCACTGCGCAGACCGCATTCAACACCGCGATGTGGGCGGCCTACCAGAAACTGCCGGCGCCAATCCTGTTCGTCTGCGAGGACAACGGGCTGGGCATCTCGGTGAAGACGCCGGACGGCTGGATTGCCGAGCGCTTCAGCCACCAGCCAGGGCTGGACTACTTCTTTGCCGATGGCCTCGACCTGGCCACCGGGCACGCCCAGGTGCAGGCCGCAGCGGACCACTGCCGGCGGACGCGGCGACCGACCTTCCTGCATCTGCACACCACGCGCCTGATGGGCCACGCCGGCACCGACTTCGAGGTGGAATGGCGTGCATTGCCGGAATTGTGCGCGGCCGAGGCGCAGGATCCGCTGTTGCGCTCGGCGCAGATCGCGCTGGAATCGGGCTGGATGGATGCAGCCGCCATCGAAGTGGCCTACGAGACGATGCGCGCGCGCTGCATGGCCGCCGCTGCCGATGCCGAAGGCCGTGCGAAGCTGCAGTCGCTGCAGGAGGTCATGGCGCCATTGGCACCCTATACGCCCGCGGCGGTGCAGGCCGAAGCCCGGCGCGAGGTCGCCGACGGAGCGCGCGAGGCACTCTATGGCGGTGCCGAGGCCTTGCCGGAACGACAGGCGCCACGGCATCTTGCGATCCAGATCAACCACGGCCTGCAGGAACTGCTTGCGAAGTATCCGCAGAGCCTGCTGTTCGGCGAGGACGTGGCTCAGAAGGGCGGTGTGTACACCGTCACCAAGGATCTGCTGCGCCGCTTCGGCCCACGCCGGGTGTTCAACACGCTGCTGGATGAAACCATGATCCTGGGCATGGCGCAGGGCCTGGCCAACCTGGGCATGCTGCCGGTTCCGGAGATCCAGTACCTGGCCTACCTGCACAACGCCATCGACCAGCTGCGTGGTGAAGCCTGTTCGCTGCAGTTCTTCTCCAACGACCAGTACCGCAACCCCCTGCTGGTACGGGTGGCCGGGCTGGGCTACCAGAAGGGTTTCGGCGGGCACTTCCACAACGACAACTCGATCACCGCGTTGCGCGACATCCCCGGGCTGGTGGTCGGCTGCCCCTCGCGCGGCGACGATGCGGTGATGATGCTGCGCACGCTGGCTGCACTGGCGCGGGTGGATGGGCGCGTGGCGGTGTTCCTGGAGCCGATCGCGCTGTACATGAGCAAGGACCTGCACGAAGCGGGGGATGGCCAGTGGCTGTTCGACTACCCGGCACAGGGCCTGGCGCTGGTGCCGGGCGAGGGCCGGGTCTATGCACCGGAGGCCGGAGACCTGGTGATCTACACCTATGGCAATGGCGTGCCGATGGCGTTGCGCGCGGCGCGGGCGATCGAGCAGCAGCTAGCCTGGCAGGTGCTGGTTGTCGACCTGC
Source organism: Stenotrophomonas maltophilia group sp. Smal12 (assembly GCF_037079935.1). Classification (NCBI taxonomy): domain Bacteria; kingdom Pseudomonadati; phylum Pseudomonadota; class Gammaproteobacteria; order Lysobacterales; family Lysobacteraceae; genus Stenotrophomonas; species Stenotrophomonas maltophilia group sp. Smal12. The sequence continues at coordinate 60,671 of NZ_JBAWUK010000020.1, forward strand.
GCTGGCTGGTACCGTTGGACGCCGGCTTCATCGCGGCCCAGGCCGCGAGCGCGCGGCGGGTGCTGGTGCTGGACGAAGGCCGCCACAGCGGCGGAGTGGGTGAGGGCGTGGTCACGGCGCTGGTCGAGGCCGGCTTTGGTCACCTGCCGCTGCGCCGCGTCTGTGGCGCCGACACCTACACGCCACTGGCAGGGGCAGCAATGTTCGGGCTTCCAAGCGACAATGCGGTGATTGGCGCCGCCCTCGACCTGGCGCAGGAACCCTGATGCATGTGTGGATTGGCGGGAATGTTGTTGCCGGCGCCGCTGGCGTCGGCCGAGGCGCTGCAGGCGCAGGCGCTGGCCATGGGCCAGGCGCTGCACCATCGCGGGCCGGATGATGGCGGCAGCTGGGTCGATGCCGAGGCGGGCATCGCGCTGGCGCATCGGCGCCTGAGCATCCTTGACCTGTCCCCGCTGGGCCACCAGCCGATGGCCTCGGCGGACGGCCGCTACGTGATGGCCTACAACGGCGAGGTCTACAATTTCGCGGCCCTGCGTGAACAGCTGGAGCCGCTGGGGCACACCTTCCGCGGCCATTCCGACACCGAAGTACTGCTGGCGGCGATCCTGCAGTGGGGCGTGGAAGATACCCTGCAGCGCTGCAACGGCATGTTCGCCATCGCGCTGTGGGACCGCCAGGATCGTTGCCTGTGGCTGGCCCGCGACCGCGTCGGCAAGAAGCCGCTGTACTACGGCTGGGCCGGCGACACGCTGGTGTTCGGTTCGGAACTGAAGGCGCTCTGGCAACACCCGGCGTTCGACAACGACATCGACCGCGATGCGCTCACCTTGCTGCTGCGGCTGGATTACATCCCGGCGCCGCACAGCATCCACCAGCGCTGCTACAAGCTGATGCCGGGCCGGGTGCTGCGGCTGGATGCAGCGGCTGTGGCCGCAGGCGCCGCGGCACACCGCCCTGAGCAGGCGCAGCGCCCGTACTGGGATGCGCGCGCACGCATGCAGGCGGCGTTGGCCGCCCCGTTCCAGGGCCGCATCGAGGAGGCCGAGGAACAGCTGGACACGCTGCTGCGTGATGCGGTGGCGCTGCGCATGGTGGCCGATGTGCCGGTCGGCGTATTCCTGTCCGGCGGCACGGACTCGTCGCTGGTGGCGGCGCTGATGCAGGCGCAGAGCGGACAGCCGGTGCATAGTTTCAGTATCGGCTTCACCGACTCGGGACATGACGAAGCACCGCTGGCCAGGGAGCTGGCGGCTCACCTCGGCTGTGATCACACCGAGTTGTACGTCAGTGGCGCCGACGCGCTGGCGGTGGTGCCGCAGTTGCCGGCGATGTTCGATGAACCTTTTGCCGATGCGTCGCAGGTGCCGACCGCGCTGGTCGCACGGCTGGCGCGGCAGGGCGTGACCGTCGCGCTGTCCGGCGACGGTGGCGACGAGCTGTTCTTCGGCTACACCCGGTATGTACGCGCGCTGCGCAACTGGCAGATGCTCGGACGCGTGCCGGGGCCGCTGCGGCGCTGGATGGGCGCACGCTCGCAGCAGCAGGGCGAGGCCTCGCGGACCGGTGGCCTGGCCGCGCTGCTGGCCGAGACCGGCGCACGTGGCATCGGCGACGTCTACCGCAACCGCATCTCGCGCTGGCGCGACCCGGCCGCGGCGGTGCCCGGCGCGCAGGCCGCCGGCAGCTTCTACGACCTGGCCGATCCGCTGCATGGCGCGGGCACATCGGCCGACGCGATGATGCTGGCCGATTTCGTGACCTACCTGCCGGACGACCTGTTATGCAAGGTCGACCGGACCTCGATGGCGGTCAGCCTGGAGGCGCGCGCCCCATTGCTGGACTGGCGCGTGGCCGAGTTTGCCTGGTCGCTGCCGCTGGGCTTCAAGCGCAGTGAGACGACCAGCAAGGTGCTGCTCAAGCGCGTGCTGGGCCGTTACGTGCCGCATTCAATGGTGCACCGTCCCAAGCGCGGTTTTGGCGCACCGGTCAGTGACTGGTTGAAGGGCGACCTGCGGCCCTGGGCCGAGGACCTGCTGCAGCCGGCGCGGCTGGAGCGTGAGGGCGTGCTGTCGGCGGCGGCGGTGCAGCCGCTGTGGCAGCAGTTCCTGGGGGGGCAGCGCAAGTGGCATACCCACCTGTGGAACGTGCTGATGTTCCAGGCTTGGCAGGCGCATTGGCGGCAGGCGCGGACCGGCGTGACCGGCGGCTGATCTTCACTGGATGGCACGGGCCTGGCGACTAGGCTGGGCCTCCCGCACCGTGAGGAGTATGTCCCGATGTCCGTCCCCACCATCGCCGTGTTCGTTGGCAGCCTGCGCAAGGATTCCTGCAACCGCAAGCTGGCCCATGCGCTGGAGAAGCTCGCCGGTGATCGCGCGCGCTTCCAGTACGTGCAGATCGGCGATCTGCCGTTGTACGACCAGGATTTCGACGCCGATTATCCGCCGCAGGGCACCCGGCTGAAGGACCAGGTGCGCGCCGCCGACGCGGTGCTGTTCGTGACACCCGAGTACAACCGGTCGGTGCCTGGCGTGCTCAAGAACGCCATCGATATCGGATCGCGCCCGTACGGTGACAGTGCGTTTGCCGGCAAGCCGGCGGCGGTGATCGGCGCCTCCATCGGCCAGATCGGTACCGCCGTGGCCCAGCAGCACCTGCGCAACAGCCTGGCCTTCCTGGACATGCATGTGCTGGGCCAGCCCGAGGCATTCATCCACTTCAAGGACGGCCTGATCGATGCCGACGGCACGATCCACAACGAAGGCACGCAGAAGTTCCTGCAGGGCTACGTGGACCGGTTCCTGGCGTTGATCGCAGTGCACGTCAAGGGCGATTGACGCCTGCGGGGTCAGAGTCCCCTGCGTCGAAGGGGATCCGACCCCGGGGCGTTGATCTGCGATAATGTCCCGCTCGGGCGCCGCAACGGCGTCCGTCGCAGGCAGTGCGACGCTCTCACGCCAGTCTGGCCAGGTACCGGCGGATAACCCCCGTTTTCCCACGGCTTATCCACAGGTTTGTCCATGGCTGCCGGGGTCGGCACATGCCTACACTCGTCTGGCCCACTTTTGCAGGAAACACCGCAGCATGTCCGCTCGTCCCGGCTTCCGTTCCAACCGCAGAGAGCGCGGTGATGGCTTCGATCGCGATCGCGACGAGTCGCGCATCGACCAGTTGCGGGTACCGCCCCATTCGGTGGAAGCCGAGCAGGCGGTGCTGGGTGGCCTGATGCTGGCGCCCGAGGCGTATGACCGTGTCAACGACCAGCTGACCGAAAGCGACTTCTATCGTCGCGATCACCAGATGATCTATCGTGCGATCCGCGAGCTGTCCGAGCGCGAACGGCCGTTTGATGCGGTAACGCTGGGCGAGTGGTTTGAATCGCAGGGCAAGATGGAACTGGTGGGGGACGGCGCCTACCTGATCGAACTGGCCAGTACCACGCCGTCAGCTGCCAACATCGTGGCCTACGCCGAGATCGTGCGCGACAAGGCAGTGCTGCGGCAGCTGATCCAGGTCGGCACCGACATCGTCAACGACGGTTTCCAGCCGGAGGGGCGTGACAGCAGCGAGCTGCTGGCCTCGGCGGAAAAGAGCGTGTTTGCAATCGCCGAACAGGGTGCGCGTGGCCGTACCGATTTCGTGGCCATGCCCGGTGCACTGAAGGATGCCTTCGAGGAGCTGCGCAACCGCTTCGAGAACGGCGGCAACATCACCGGCCTGCCGACCGGTTACAACGAGTTCGATGCGATGACCGCCGGCCTGCAGCCGACCGACCTGATCATCCTCGCGGCGCGCCCGGCAATGGGCAAGACGACCTTCGCGCTGAACATCGCTGAGTACGCGGCGATCAAGTCGAAGAAGGGCGTGGCGGTGTTCTCGATGGAAATGTCGGCATCGCAGCTGGCGATGCGCCTGATTTCCTCCAATGGACGCATCAACGCGCAGCGCCTGCGTACCGGCCAGCTGGAAGACGAGGACTGGAGCCGCGTCACCAGCGCGATCAAGATGCTGAAGGAGACCAAGATCTTCATCGACGACACGCCGGGCGTGTCGCCTGAAGTGCTGCGTTCCAAGTGCCGCCGCCTCAAGCGCGAGCATGACCTGGGCCTGGTGGTGATCGACTACCTGCAGCTGATGAGCGTGCCGGGCAACAGCGAGAACCGCGCGACCGAAATCTCGGAAATCTCGCGTTCGCTGAAGGGACTGGCCAAGGAACTGAACGTGCCGGTGATCGCGCTGTCGCAGCTCAACCGCTCGCTGGAAACGCGTACCGACAAGCGCCCGGTGATGGCCGACCTTCGTGAATCGGGCGCAATCGAGCAGGACGCGGACATGATCGTGTTCATCTACCGCGACGACTACTACAACAAGGAAAACTCGCCGGACAAGGGGCTGGCCGAAATCATCATCGGCAAGCACCGTGGTGGCCCGACTGGCTCGTGCAAGCTGAAGTTCTTCGGTGAGTACACCCGCTTCGACAACCTGGCCCACGATTCGGTCGGTTCGTTCGAGTAACGGTCATGCCGGTCGCTGGCCGGCAACCACCACCGGGCGCTGCAGAGCCAAGGCACCGGCAGGAGCCGCTGTCAGCGCGGGTTCCATGCGGTCGCCACGAAGCGCAGCCGGGCGTGGGCGTGGGCGTGGGCGTGGCGTTGCACTGCGCTGGATCGGTTTCATCGCCGCCAGCCCGGTTTCGTCGCAAACCGTTTGCCGGCGCCAGGGCAGGGCGCCAAGGTGTCCGCAGGCGGCAGGGTGCCGCCCCAAGGAGGCCGTGATGAAGACCCTGTTCGCGCTCGGTGTGTGGTGCCTGCTGTTCGTACTCTGCTGGCCGCTGGCGATCCTCGCCCTGATCGCCTGGCCGTTCGTGTGGCTGCTGAGCCTGCCGTTCCGACTGGTCGGCATCACCTTCTCGGCGCTGTTCGCCTTCCTGCGCGCGCTGTTCATGCTGCCGGCGCGCATGCTCGGTGGCCGGGCGGTGCCCGCATGAGGGCAGTGGCGCTGGTCGGTCTGGCCCTGTTGGCCGGCCCGGTACTGGCCGCTCCTCCAGCACCGCCTTCGGCGTGGCTGGAGCGCCAGCAGGCAGCCGGTGCCGACGAAGCGAATGCTGCGGGGGCGAAGGCTTCGACGAGGCCCGAGGCCAGGGAGCGCTGCCGGGTCACCAAGGAATGGAAGGTCGGCGAGACGGTGGTGCAGCATCGGGTCTGTGAGGATCCACCGAAGAAGCCGGCTGGAAAGGTGTAACGCTGAACCCAATGCTCGGCGGCCTCTGCAGGGCAGCCGAGCGTGGGCTCGGCGCTACAGGGAAACGGGCAACAAAAAACCCCGCCGAGGCGGGGTTTTTCATATCCGGGTGATGCTGGCCAGCGGCCGGCACTACCGGACGATCAGTTCGCTTTGTGGATGGCGCGCTTGCTGACCGCCATCGCGGCGTCGTGGATCACTTCCGACAGCGACGGGTGGGCGTGGCAGATGCGGGCCAGGTCATCGGCCGAGCCGCTGAACTCCATGGTCAGCACGCCTTCGTGCACCAGTTCGGAGACGTTGGCGCCAACCAGGTGCATGCCGAGGATGCGATCGGTTTCGGCATGGGCCAGGATCTTCACGAAGCCGGCCGGCTCGATCATCGCCACGGCACGGCCGTTGGCGGCGAACGGGAAGCTGCCGGCCTTGTACGGAATGCCTTCGGCCTTCAGCTGGGCTTCGGTCTTGCCGACCCACGCCAGTTCCGGCTCGGTGTAGATGACCCACGGGATGGTGTCGAAGTTGACGTGGCCCGGCAGGCCGGCGATCAGCTCAGCCACCGCGATGCCTTCCTCGAAGCCCTTGTGCGCCAGCATCGGGCCGCGCACGCAGTCGCCGACCGCCCACACGCCGTTGACGCCGGTGTGGCAGTGCGCATCGACTTCGATCTGACCGCGCTCGTTGATCTTGACGCCGGTGCCTTCGGCCAGCAGGCCCTTGGTGGCGGCGCGACGGCCAACGGCCACCAGCAGCTTGTCCACGGTCAGGGTCTTTTCGCCTTCCGCGTCGGTGTAGGTGACGATGACTTCCTTCTTCTTGCCCTTGCCGGTGATCTCGGTCTTGGAAACCTTGGCATTGAGCTTGATGTCCAGGCCCTGCTTCTTGAATTCCTTGGCAGCGGCCTTGGCCACTTCGGCGTCGGCAGCCGCCAGGAACTCCGGCATGGCCTCAAGGATGGTGACTTCAGCGCCCAGGCGCTTCCACACGCTGCCCAGTTCCAGGCCGATCACGCCGGCACCGATCACCGCCAGGCGGTTCGGCACTTCGGTGAAGTCCAGGCCGCCGACGTTGTCGACGATGGTCTCGCCGTCGAACTTGGCGAACGGCAGTTCGATCGAATCCGAACCGGCCGCGATGATGACGTTGGTGCCCTTCAGCTCGATTTCCGAACCGTCGTGCTGCTTCACCTTGACCACGTTGCCCGGCTGCAGCTGGCCGAAGCCGTAGTAGGCGGCGACCTTGTTGGCCTTGAACAGCATGCCGATGCCGCCGGTGAACTGCTTGACGATCTTGTCCTTGCGGCCAATCATCGCCTCGACGTCGATCTTGGCATCCTTGAAGCTGATGCCGTGGTCGCCAAAGATGTGGCCCATGTTCCAGAACTGGCGCGAGGAATCCAGCAGCGCCTTGGACGGGATGCAGCCCACGCGCAGGCAGGTGCCGCCGAGGGCCGGCTTGCCGTCCTTGCCCAGGGCTGCGTCGATGCAGGCGGTCTTCAGGCCCAGCTGGGCCGCGCGGATGGCAGCGTGGTAACCGGCCGGGCCGGCACCGATGACGACGACGTCGAATTGTTCAGCCATTGAATTATTCCTTGATGCATTACCAGAACCCCTCCGCGCAGGCGCGGAGGGGCGGGAGGTTTCTTACAGGCCGAACAGCATGCGGCCCGGGTTTTCCAGCTGGTTCTTGATGTCCACCAGGAACTGCACCGAGTCCTTGCCGTCGATGATGCGGTGGTCGTAGGACAGCGCCAGGTACATCATCGGCGCGATCACGACCTGGCCGTTCTGGGCGATCGGACGCTCCTTGATGGCGTGCATGCCCAGGATGGCGCTCTGCGGCGGGTTGATGATCGGGGTCGACAGCAGCGAACCGAAGGTGCCGCCGTTGGTCACGGTGAAGGTGCCGCCCTGCAGCTCTTCCAGGCCCAGCTTGCCGTCACGTGCCTTCTTGGCGTAGTCGGCGATGGTCTTCTCGATGTCGGCGAACGACATGCGCTCGACGTTGCGCAGGACCGGCGTGACCAGGCCCTTCTCGGTCGACACGGCGATCGAGATGTCCGAGTAGCCGTGGTAGATGATGTCGTCGCCGTCGATCGAGGCGTTGACCAGCGGGAAGCGCTGCAGCGCGTTGGCAGCGGCCTTCACGAAGAAGCTCATGAAGCCCAGCTTGATGCCGTGGGCCTTGACGAACTCGTCCTGCAGCTCCTTGCGCGCCGCCGACACCTTGGACAGGTCGACTTCGTTGAAGGTGGTCAGCATGGCGGTGGAGTTCTTCGACTCCATCAGGCGCTCGGCGATGCGCTTGCGGATGCGGGTCATCGGCACGCGCTCTTCCGGACGTGCACCACCGGCCTTGCCGGCGCCGCCGTTGCGGGCGAAGTTGACGATGTCTTCCTTGGTCACTGCACCACGACGGCCGGTGCCGTCGACGTCGGCCGGGTTCACGCCTTCGGTGATGGCGGTGAAGCGGGCGCCCGGCGGCAGGGTGTCGGCGGCCGACTTGGCAGCCGGAGCCGGAGCGGCGGCAGCGGCCGGAGCAGCGGCGGCCGGTGCGGCTTCAGCCTTCTTCTCTTCAGCGGCCGGGGCCGGAGCCGCAGCCACGGCGCCTTCTTCGATGATCGCCACGACCTGGCTGGAGGTCACGGTATCGCCTTCCTTGAACTTGATTTCCTTCAGCACGCCGTCAACCGGCGACGGCACTTCCAGCACGACCTTGTCGGTCTCCAGGTCAAGCAGGTTTTCGTCGCGCTTGACGGCGTCGCCCACCTTCTTGTGCCAGGTGGCGATGGTGCCGTCGGCGACGGATTCGGGCAGTACCGGGGCTTTGACTTCGGTGGCCATTGCGGGAGCTTCCTGGTTTGTCTTCTAAATAGGGGGAGGATTATTCAGCGAACGTGTCGTTGAACGGGTTGACCAGTGCGTCGGCAATCAGCTGCTGCTGCTCGCGGACGTGGTCAGCCATGTGACCGGCAGCCGGCGACGCCGAACGTGCGCGACCGGCGTAGTGCAGGTTCTGGCCATCGGCCAGGCAGAACTGCAGGTGGTGGCGGATCTGGTACCACGCGCCCTGGTTCTGCGGTTCTTCCTGCGTCCACACCACGTCGGTGGCCTTGCCGTACTTCTTCAGCTCGGCAGCCAGCAGCGCACGCGGGAACGGATACAGCTGCTCCACGCGGATGATTGCCACGTCGTCCTGGCCACGCTTGGTCTGGTCCTCCAGCAGGTCGTAGTAGACCTTGCCCGAGCACAGCACCACGCGCTTGACCTTCTTGGCATCGGCATTGGCGTCGCCGATCAGGTGCTGGAACTCGCCATTGGCCAGTTCGTCCAGGGTCGACACGGCCAGCTTGTGGCGCAGCAGCGACTTCGGCGACATCACCACCAGCGGCTTGCGGGTGGTCATGTGCAGCTGGCGACGCAGCATGTGGAAGGCCTGCGCCGGGGTCGACGGCACGACAACCAGCATGTTCTCCAGGGCGCACAGCTGCAGGAAGCGCTCCAGGCGCGCCGAGCTGTGTTCCGGGCCTTGTCCTTCATAGCCATGCGGCAGCAGCAGGGTCAGGCCGGAAATGCGGCCCCACTTGGCTTCACCGGCGGCGATGAACTGGTCGATCACCACCTGGGCACCGTTGGCGAAGTCGCCGAACTGGCCTTCCCAGATGCACAGCGTGTTCGGATCGGTGGTGGAGAAACCGTACTCGTAGGCCATCACCGCTTCTTCGCTCAGCAGCGAGTCGATGACGGTGGCCTTCTCCGGCGAATCCACCAGCTGCCGCAGCGGCATGTAGTAGTTGTCGGTCTTCTGGTCGTGCAGGATCGCGTGGCGGTGCGTGAACGTACCGCGGCCGACGTCCTGGCCGACCAGGCGCAGTGCGTGACCTTCGTCGAGCAGGGTGGCGTAGGCCAGGTTCTCGGCAAAGCCCCAGTCGCCCGGAATCTCGCCGGCGGCCATCTTGCGGCGGTCGTCGTAGACCTTGGCCACGCGCGAGTGCAGCTGCACTTCGTCCGGGATGGTGTTGATCAGCTTGGCCAGCTCGACCAGCTTGTTCTTCTCGACCTTGGTCGAGACCGGGTCGGACAGCTTGCCTTCCAGCAGCTTCGGCCAATCGACGAACAGCGGGCTGCTCGGCGGGGTCTTCTCGACCTTGGCCAGCTCGGTGGTCACTTCACCCGCGTCCAGCTTCTCGCGGTAGGCATCGACCATGGCCTTGCCGGCACCGGCGGCGATCACGCCCGCCTTTTCCAGCTGCTCGGCATACATCTCGCGGGTGGTCGGGTGCTTGCGGATCACCTGGTACATCAGCGGCTGGGTGATCGCCGGCTCGTCGGCCTCGTTGTGGCCCCAACGGCGGTAGCACATCAGGTCGATGACCACGTCCTTGGCGAACTTCTGGCGGAACTCGAAGGCCAGCTGCGCGGCGAACACGACGGCTTCCGGATCATCGCCGTTCACGTGCAGCACCGGGGCGGCGATCATCTTCGCCACGTCGGTGGCATAGCGCGTGGAGCGCGTATCCAGCGGGTTGGAAGTGGTGAAGCCGACCTGGTTGTTGACCACGATGTGCACGGTGCCGCCGACGGCGAAGCCGCGGGCCTGCGACATCTGGAACAGCTCCATGACCACGCCCTGGCCGGAGAAGGCCGCGTCGCCGTGGATCAGGATCGGCATGACCTGCTTGCGTGCGGTGTCCTTGCGGCGCTCCTGGCGCGAACGCACGGAACCGGCCACGACCGGGTCGGCGATTTCCAGGTGCGACGGGTTGAACGCCAGTGCCAGGTGCACCGGGCCACCGTCGGTGGCCACGTCGGCGGAGAAGCCCATGTGGTACTTCACGTCGCCGGCCGAAGCGTGCTCGTCGTGTTCGAACTTGCCTTCGAATTCGTCGAACAGCTTGCGGGGGTTCTTGCCCAGGGTGTTGACCAGCACGTTCAGGCGGCCGCGGTGGGCCATGCCGATCACCACGTCCTTGACGCCATCCTTGCCGGCGCTGCGGATGATGGTGTCCATCATCGGGATCAGCGAGTCGCCGCCTTCCAGCGAGAAGCGCTTCTGGCCGACGTACTTGGTGTGCAGGTAGCGCTCCAGGCCTTCGGCCGCGGTCAGGCGCTCCAGGGTGCGGCGCTGGGTGTCAGCGTCCAGCTGGTAGTTGCCACCGGCCGCTTCCAGCTTCTTGTAGATCCACTGGCGCTGCTCGACCTCGGAGATGTGCATGAACTCCGCGCCGATCGAGCCGGTGTAGGTCGCCTTCAGGCGTGCGAGCAGGTCGCGCAGCTTCATGCGCGGCTGGCCGCCGACGCCGCCGGTGCTGAACTCACTGTTGAGATCGGCATCGGACAGGCTGTGGAACGGCAGGCCCAGGTCCGGGGTGTTGACCGGCGCGGCCAAGCCCAGCGGATCGAGGCGGGCGTCCAGGTGGCCGCGCGAGCGGTAGGCGGTGATCAGACGACCGACATTGCGCTCGCGCTCGTCGCCCGCACCGGTGCCGGTGCCAGCTTTCAGCGCATCCTTGGCCGCGTCCGCGATGTGGGAGATGACGGCCGAGTGCGGAATGTCACCTGCTTCCCGGCCCTTGAAGCCGTCGAAGTAGGTTTTCCATTTGGGATCGACACTATCCGGGGAGACCAGGTACTGCTCGTACAGGTCCTCGACATAGGAGGCGTTGCCGCCGGCGAGTTGCGAAGATTGCGCAAACTGCTTCAGTTGATTGTCCACGATGGAGGGTGTTGATTCGCTTTGTGGGGTATGGCTTCAGAAGGACCCGGCAGGAAGATGAATAGCCCTGCGCGGGCGCGTTCAAACAGCCAAATTGTACCCCCAACGGGACACGAAGGGGCACCACCACAGGTATCCCGCGTCCGCTGGTGCCGGTTCCAGACAGGTTGGGTCAGCGGTGCCGGCTCAGATGCCGAGCGCGCGCAGTTCGCTGCAATCGCGCGAACGGTCCCAGACCCGCTGCAATTGCTGCCCGAACGGCTGCGAACGTGCCGGCAGCGCGACGCCGGCCTCGCCGTCGAGGCGATGGCCGATCAGACGAAAGTAGAAGTCGCCCGCATCGTTGAGCAGGCAGGCCGAGACCAGCGCGCGGTCGACCGGATCGCTGACCTCGCGGAACTGGATCACGCTTGGCAGACGCTGGGCCAGCGCCAGCAGCGGTGCCCCGGCAGAGGCGATCGCAGCGGCATCGTGCACGATCACCCGCAGCTGCTTGTCGTGGCGGGCGGTGACGAAGCGGCGCAGGGCGGCCTGCACCGGCGCCGCGTCGAGCAGTCCCGGGTCCAGCTGGCGGCTGTGCAGCCACAGCTGGCGGCGGGCGCGGTGGACGATGGCCGTGGTGATGGCCACCGCCTCGGCGCGGCGGACGATCGCGCTGGTCGCGCCCAGCCGGCGGCGCATCTGCTGGTGGCCGATGCCGGCCTCCTCGAACACCTCGCCTTCAGGCAGGAAGCCCTGGCGGGCATAGAATTCGCGGGCGGGCAGTTGGGCGTGCAGGTGCAGCTCGGCCAGGCCGAGCCTGCGCCCGGCCTCGACCAGTGCCTCCAGCAGGGCCTCACCGACCCCGTGGCTGCGATGGCTGGCCAGCACGGCCATACGGCCGATGCGGCCGTCCGGGGCCAGCCGGCCGGTGCCGACCGGCTGGTTGTCACTGTCCAGTGCCAGCACATGGACGCTGACCGGGTCCAGCGCATCGCGTTCCAGTTCCGCGGCGATGCCCTGTTCCTGCACGAACACGCGTTGGCGCACGTCGTGGATGGCAACGTGGGCGTCGGCGTGGCTGACCTGCTGGACCCGGATCATGGCGGCAGGGCTCAGGCGCGACCGTCGTCGCTGTCGTCTTCGTCGTGATCCTCGAAGTTGACGATGACTTCGATGCCGTCGTCGTGCACGGTCACGGTGTGGACATCGTCGGACACCGCGTCTGCGTCGATCGCGTCGACACGGTCACGGCCTTCGACCACTTCGCCGAGGACCACGGCGTCTTCGCCGTCGTCCTCCTCTTCAGCGTCGTACACCTCGTTCGGATCGATCAGCTGGAACACGCCACCGACCAACAGCTGCTGGACCACCGCGCGGCCCTTGTCGGACAGGCCGCGATAGGCGGCGGCGTCGAGCTGCTCGGCACCGGCCAGGCGCTGGGCGTCCTTCACCGGCAGCGCGAAGTCCTGGCCGCTGACGTACAGGCTGGCGCCGCGCTTGGCCCGGCGCCAGGCCAGGCGTGCCCACGGGTGGCGCTGCAGCAGCAGGCCGGAGGCCAGCGCCTGGACCACTTCCCCCGGTGCCGGTGCGGCCTGGTGGGCCATCACTTCGCCGGCGGCGCGGTAGGTGGTGATGAAGCGACCGAACCAGTCACCCAGCTTGTCCGGATCGTTCATGCGGATGGCGTTGAGCGCGGTGATCACCCGCGCCATCGCCACCGTGTCGATTTCGTTCGGGTCGGCCGGCACCTTGAGGTCGGCATCCTGGTAACGGATGTTCTCGTCGGCATCGGCGATCAGGGTGTCGAGGTAGTCGCTGATCAGCTCGGCCGAGGACGGCGCGCGCATGCCGAAGGAGAACGTCAGGCAGGGATCCTCGGCGACGCCGTGGTGCGGCACGTTCGGCGGCAGGTACAGCATGTCGCCCGGCGCCAGCACCCAGTCGTGGGTCGGCTTGAACACCTTCAGCAGCTTCAGTTCCACGTCCGGGCGGAAGCCCAGCGGTGGCTGCTTGCCCTTGATCGATTCGCTGGCGTCGATCTGCCAGCGGCGGTGGCCGTGGGCCTGCAGCAGGAACACGTCGTACTGGTCGACATGAGCGCCGACCGAGCCGCCGGTAGCGGCGAAGCTGATCATCACATCATCCATGCGCCAGCGCGGCAGGAAGCTGAAGTGCTCGATCAGGGCGCGCACATCCGGGTCCCACTTGTCCACGTCCTGCACCAGCAGGGTCCAGTCGTGGTCGGGCAGGGCGGGGAACACGTCTTCCTGGAACGGGCCGGTGCGCACGCGCCAGCCGTCCTGGGTCTTGTCGTGCTCGATCAGGCGCGCAAGCACGCCTTCCTCGCAGGCCAGCCCGGCCAGGTCTTCCGGCTGCACCGGGGTCTGGAAGTTGGGGAAGGCGTTGCGGATCAGCAGCGGGCGTTTCTGCCAGAAGTCGCGCAGGAAGGTGGCCGGCGCCATGCCCAGCGGCTGGCCGGGGCGGGCGGTGACTT